>JBMNUW010000177.1:0-5762 GCA_050946475.1 Prevotella sp. | reverse complement strand
GCCGCCTAATCCCAAATCAAAGGTTAATTGATTGGTCTGGTATCTCCTGAAAAGGTTTAACTGTCCGTCATTGGCTATAAAACGTTCCGAAGCCGATGCTTTCAAATAGCCTCCGTATTCATACTTCCTCATGACAAAGTTGACGACATGCGGCTTGTTTTGGAATCTTGGGTCGGACGGGTAGTCGTAATATTCAACTTTCTTGACGTCAGTGAGTCTCATGTTCTTCATGTCGTCGGAAGAAGCCGGAAGCCAGTCTATGAACACTGTCACGGGCTGATTGTCTACAGTCTGTACGGACGTGCCGGTTCCGAGCGCCAGTTGGGGAATCATCATGCGGTTTAGCAGGTCAATACCGGTTTGGGAAGCGTTCTTCTGCTTTAATGTTGGATAATAGGTTGAGACCGAGGCTGAGGTAGTCTGTTGTTTCGATTGAACCGTAACCTCTCCCAAATGGACCGTTTTCAAAGTGTCTTTCTTTTCCACTTGTGCCTTAAGAGGTAAAGTGCAGATAAACACTGCTGCAAATATTAAAAATTTTATTATTTGAAACGTTCGTATTCGCATATAGCCATCCTTTTCTTAATTACCCATTCTACAGTTTGATTGTCACCCTATTGTCGGACCGCATTTACCAAACTCTCTTACAATGGCTCTTTTATTATTGCTTTTCATAGTGAAAACGCAGAAAGGCATGGTTATTAAACAAGTTTAACAGTCGTTAACTTCTACAAGAAGTATATCTTGCTTATTGTAGGGACTCTCAATCCATTTAGAAGAACCAAGAATTTATAAATAGAAAGAAAACTATTAATTAGAGTAGAAAAGTTATAATTGAGCTATATTCTTCAGTTTGTCGTTTATGATCAATCGCTAATGGCCTTCGGTAATGTGTATATACCTTGTTGATGATATGTTTTGGCAAGAATGATGTCGTGCCCCACGTGGGGCACGATAGAGCTCCAAGTGAGGCACAATTGAGCTCCACGTGGGGCACGATTGAGACCCACGTGAGACACATTTTTTACCCAAATGGGAAACGTTCTTTTCCCACCTGGGACTCAATCGATCCCCATTTGGGTCATTTCATCTATCCTCCCAAAACACGCCATCAACTCGGCTATTAGAGAACTAAAATCCTGCTAAAATACAATCGCATTTTAGATGAGACGAATCATGGACAAGATTGTTTTTCACGGCTAATTCCGTGGTCATTCGTTTTCGTCCGCACTGAAATCTGCGTTTTCACCCTTATGTCCGCACGAAGGAACAATCCACCATACCGCTATGGTTACTAGTGCCACAAGGGGAATCCAAACAGAAAGATAGGCTGCCGGACAACAGAGAAGATAAACTATCGAGGAGAGCTGTTCACGCAAGCCGTTGGAACGAAGATGCCGTTGACCGCCGCTGTGCTCTGCCTTTGCGTTGACACTCCACTCCAAGAGGCGGAAGGAAACCGAAGCCATGAACAGCGAGAAACTATAGACCGCCATCGGGAACGGCTCCATGAACTGTTCGCTCATCCAGCCTGTGGTGAAGGGAATGAACGACAGCCAAAACAGGAAATGAAGATTGGCCCACAACACCAAAGGTGTGACGCGTCGCACATCGGTGAACGCCAAATGATGATTCACCCAATAGATGCTGACATAAGCAAAACTGAGCAGATAACTGACGAAAAGCGGCAGCGCCTGAAGAAGGCTCTTGAAGGATGCTCCTTCAGGTACCTTCAACTCCAAAACCATGATTGTCACGATGATGGCGATGACGCCATCGCTGAATGCCTCGAGTCTGTTCTTGTCCATAACTTCTTTTTGCTGCAAATTTAACAACATTCTTTTTTCGAACAAAACTTCAAGGTCTCTTTTTCAAGGTGATTGTTCGGTGCTTCGGGAAAAATATATTACTTTTGCAATGATTTATTACAACACAATAATATATATGAGACTATCCGGAAGAAGGGAAAGCAACAACGTGGAAGACCGTCGTGGAATGAGCGTCGGCAAGAAGGCCGGTATCGGTGGCCTAGGAGGCATTCTGCTCATTGCTATCATAACGTTCCTGTCGGGCGGTAATTTGGGGGATGTAGTAAACAACGTGGTGCAGTCAGGTGCCCTACAGCCCACCACCGAGACCAGCACCCAGCAACAGGGGCAAAAATTCACAGCCGAAGAGGAAGAACTGGCAAAGTTCTCCCGACAGATTCTGGCAGGGACAGAGGATGTCTGGACCGAGGTATTCCAAAAGATGGGACGAAAGTACACCCCTCCTACCCTCGTGCTCTACACCTCTGCCGTGAGAAGTGCCTGTGGCAGCGCAACGGCTGAAGTTGGTCCGTTCTATTGTTCTGCCGACCAAAAGCTATACATCGACTTGAGCTTCTTCTCGCAAATGAAGAAACAATTGGGAGCCGACGGCGACTTCGCCTATGCTTACGTCATTGCCCATGAGGTGGGACATCATGTGGAGTATCTCTTGGGAACCCTCGGACAAGCCCACTCCGCAATGAACGGGGTCAGCAAGACCGAAGCCAATAAAATAAGCGTGCGACTGGAATTGCTGGCCGACTATTACGCAGGTGTGTGGGCACACTATGACAACCAGAAATTCAACAGTCTTGAGGACGGTGATATCGAAGAAGCCATTCAGTGCGCTCAAGTTATCGGTGACAACTACCTGCAAGAGAAGGCAAGAGGTTACAGTCAGCCAGAAACTTTCACTCACGGCACATCAGACCAACGCATGAAATGGCTGAAACTTGGACTGGAAACAGGCGACATGAACACGACAACTTTCGGAGTGGACGAGTCAAAATTATAAAGTAAAATCATAATACATAATATATATGTCTTAGGGCTGCAAATGCCCACGAAAGACAATTTTTTAATAAACAATAATCATCTCAAGATGCATAAACTTTTTCTGGTAACTTGCCTGCTCGCATGTTGCCTATCTTCTTCTGCGAAAATGACTGAAAGCAATAAGGTAGAGTTGCGCATCGTCGAAACCAGCGACGTGCATGGTAGCTTCTTCCCCTATGACTATGTAAACCGCAAGCCGCAACGCGGTACGCTGGCAAGAGTTAGCAGTTATGTGAACAGGCTGCGCAGCCAATACGGTGACCGGCTGGTGCTGCTTGACAACGGCGACATCCTGCAGGGACAACCCATCAGCTACTTTTCCAACTATGTGGACACTACAGATGAGAACATCGCCGCCAGTGTAGTGAACTATCTGAAATACGACGCAGAGACCATCGGCAATCACGATGTGGAGCCTGGACATAAAGTGTATGACAAATGGCGCAAGGAACTCAACTGCCCGTTGTTGGGTGCCAATGTCGTAGACACCAGGACAGGCCAGCCTTATCTCAAGCCCTACACGATGTTGAACAAGGGTGGAGTGAGAATCGCCGTACTTGGACTTCTGACCCCTGCCATACCCAACTGGCTACCCAAAAATATTTGGAGTGGACTGCATTTCGATGATATGGTGAAAAGTGCCCGTCAATGGATGGAAGTGATTCAGAAAACAGAACATCCCGACATTGTCATCGGACTCTTTCATTCCGGCAAGGAGGGTGGCATCACAACTGCCGACTACGAGGAGGACGCCTCGGAGAGAGTAGCCAAGGAAGTGCCGGGATTTGACATCGTGCTCTTTGGTCACGACCACACACGGCATTTGGAAAAGGTGACGAACAGCAAGGGACAAACCGTGCTCTGCATGGACCCTGCCAATAATGCCCTCACAGTGGCCGAAGCTACCATCCGCTTGGAGAAACAGAAGGGAAAGTGGCAAATTGTGGCTGCCGAAGGCAATCTCGAAGATGTCACCGACGAGGATATTGACCAACAATACGTAGCTCATTTCCAGTCCTACCTCGATAAGCTCGCAGCTTTTGCCGACCAGCCTATCGGACAGTGCAAGGAAAAAGTTTTCGCCCGCGATGCAGTGTTTGGAAATTCCGCTTTCAACGACTTCATCCTCAACCTGCAAATGTCGCTCACGGGAGCCGATGTTTCGTTTAATGCCCCTCTCTCGCTTTCCGCATATCTACCTGAAGGTGAGATCCGCATGAGTGATATGTTCAACCTCTATAAATACGAAAATCAACTCTATGTGATGCGGCTCACTGGAGAGGAAATCCGCAAGCATCTCGAAATGAGCTATGACCTTTGGGTCAACACCATGAAGAGTCCTGACGATCATCTTCTGCTGCTCAGCGAGAGGACACAGGGTGATGCACAGCGCCTGGGATTTAAGAATTTTCTCTTTAATTTCGACTCAGCGGCCGGCATTGACTACGAAGTGGATGTCACCAAGCCTGACGGACAGAAAGTGCATATTCTTCAGATGAGCAACGGTCAGCCCTTCGATGAAAAGAAATGGTATAAGGTAGCCATTAACAGCTATCGCGGAAACGGAGGCGGCGAACTCCTTACGAAGGGTGCCGGCATCCCGAAAGACAGTCTGGAAAGCCGAATCATCTATCGGTCGCCCCGTGACCAGCGGTGGTACCTGATGGAAGCTATCAAAAAGATGAGTACTATCGACCCGAAACCCAATCACAACTGGAAATTTGTGCCTGAAGCATGGACAAAGAAAGCTGCTGAACGCGATCGTCAACTGCTCTTTGGTAAGTCTAAATAAATGGGCTCAGAAAAATCAAAATAGAATAATAAAGATATAATGCCAGTGACCACACTATTTGTCACTGGCATTTTAACAATACAGGAAATATAGGAAAAAGGAAGTAATGGAAAAATATTGGTTTATATTCAGCAAGTCTGACTTGCTGCTGACCAAAAGTGATGACGGCAGCTACACTGTGCCATTCTGTGAAGATAACCCTTTTACAACCAAACCGTCAACACATGTCATGAACGTAGCACCCTTGGTAGACGGAGCGGAAGTGAAGACTTATTTGGTTGACGACCCTCAGAGAATGACATTCGCCTCAGATAAAGGCTTCGACTATGAATTCGTGCCTCTTCGTGCTTCGTTCTACAAGTTGCCACTCCCTCTCTATCTTAAGGCTGGTAAATGCCAGGAACTACTCTATTGGGACCAGAACACGAAATACTGTGGAGTGTGCGGGGCACCAATGCGCATGCATACGGACATCTCTAAGCGTTGCACGGAATGCGGCAAAGAGGTATGGCCACAACTCGCAACCGCCATCATCGTACTCATTCATCGGGGAGACGAGGTTCTACTGGTACATGCCCGAAATTTCAAGACCGACTTCTATGGGCTTGTAGCCGGATTCGTGGAGACAGGCGAAACGCTAGAGGAAGCAGTACACAGGGAAGTAAGAGAGGAGACTGGGCTCACCATTGACAATCTGCAATATTTCGGCTCGCAACCCTGGCCATACCCCTGTGGATTGATGGTGGGCTTCATGGCCGATTATGTCTCCGGAGACATTCATCTCCAGAAATCAGAGCTCTCCAAGGGACAATGGTTCCGCTATGACCATTTACCTCGCATCCCGCAGAAGCTCTCCATCGCACGAAAAATCATTGATAAATGGTTGCTGCAATTCGGTGTCGTCTCAGACCAAGACTAATTCCATGCAAAAGACAAGGACGTCCGTCTAACAGGATATTACGGATGCCCATCTATTATTCAGGACGACGGTATACACCACTTATAGAACAGCAACCTCAGCTTTTATCTCAACGAGACAAAAATCAAGGCAATATATTTTGACAATAGCACAAATTGTTGTACTTTTGCATCGTTTTACTTAATTA
>JBMNUW010000176.1:0-5779 GCA_050946475.1 Prevotella sp. | reverse complement strand
GGCTCGAAAGAAGAATATGACAGAATCGAAGCCAATCGGAAGAATGTTACCGATTATGCTTCCACTCCTACCGAGTAGACTTTTCTCTGTTTAGCAGAAGAAATAATATAAAAGGGTTGTTCCCATATGGGAGCAACCCTTTTTCGTTCGTTGTAGTTTTTTATTTTCTTATTTTGTGTTGTTGCTTAAAAACAATTCTGAAAATATCATAGTTTTTCCATTTAAATATTCATTGTTTAATAAATTCCAAATTTTATCACTCTTCAAGCATAAGAGTGACAAATATGGGTAGAAAAATAGTGCGATTTTCATAAATATTGCATTCTAATGCAATTTTCTTAGCTTAAAATTTGCTTATTTTAAGTTTAGTTCTTATATTTGCACCATAATAAATAAGAATAATAGATAAGAGAGATTTAAGCGGATGCTTGTTGTCTGCTTTCTGAAAACATAAACTGATGCATAAAGTGATTTTTCATATTCGAGCAGTTAATGTGGGGGCAAATGCTGTCCCTTCATGCCTTCGTGTTTCATGTCCATTTGGAGTTGTGAACCGTATTGCAGCTATGAGTTGACGCATTTGCCCGGATCGTCTTTTGAAGATTCTTTAAGTGTTTGAGAAATTCTGTTTTATGGAGCCTTAGCTCTAATCTATGAAGTTTTCTGATTCTTCAATGTTTCTTATGTTAGAATCGTTCGATAGCTTGCTTGTCGGCTGGAATGCCTTTAGCTGGTACTTTCTGCATGTCTGTCTGTAATTTATTTTACAGTAGATATGTCGTAATCGTCTATCAATTAATTAAATTATATAAAACAAATATTTTTATGGAAAAAAGACTAATAACGTTCATTGCCTGTCTGTTCCTCAGTATGGGATTGGCTTTGGCACAGACGAAAGTCAAGGGTACTGTGACAACTCAGGATGGAGAGCCTATTATCGGTGCTGCCATTCGCGTTGTCGGCACCAATACTGGTACAGTAACTGACGTAGATGGTAATTTTTCATTGGATGCTTCTGCTAATGCGAAATTGCAAATTACCTATATTGGTATGCAGTCACAAACATTGCGTGCTACATCCAATATGAAAGTAGTGATGGTTCCCGACAACAACACGCTCGACGACGTCGTTGTCGTGGCTTATGGTACGGCTAAGCGCCAAAGTATTACCGGTGCTGTAACTGCCATTGATTCCAAGGATATTGCTAAGCACGTTTCGACGAATGCCTTGGAGGCCCTTGAGGGTAGTGCACCTGGTATTCAGGTGAACAGCTCTTATGGTGAGCCTGGAGCTGAGCCGCAGATTCGTATCCGTGGCATCGGTACCATCAATGGTAGCAATGACCCGCTTTATGTCGTTGATGGTACAATTTATAATGGCAATATCTCCGACATCAACCCCAACGATATCGCCAGCATGTCCGTGCTGAAGGATGCTGCCTCTGCAGCCCTCTACGGTAACCGCGCCGCTGCAGGTGTTGTCATCATCACCACCAAGACGGGCAGCAGGGAGGGTCGCTCCAACGTAAACCTCTCTATCAACCAGGGCTGGTATTCTCGTGGTATCCCCGAGTATAACCGTCTCGGCGTGAAGGACTGGATGGAGAGCTACTGGAAGGCTATGTACAATTGGGCACAGACCGGCTCAATGGCCCTGAGCGCAGCCGATGCCGTCACCTACACCAACAATCACTTGATGACTGACGTTATACAGCGCAACATCTTCGATGCCGGCGATACCGAACTTTTCGATACCGAGGGCAACCTCACGGCAAATATGCTTTCCGGATATGACGACCTCGACTGGGAGGACGAAATTGAGCGTACAGGCAGCCGTTCCGACTACACACTGTCCGGTTCCTACAGCTCGCCTAAGGCAAATGTCTATTCTTCTGTTGGCTATACCAAGGAGAACGGCTACACCATTGGCTCCGACTTCAAGCGCTATACAGCACGTGTGAATGCCGACTTCAAGCCCAACAAGTATCTGCATACGGGTGTCAACTTGAATGGTGCCATTTCTAAGCGCCACTTCAACAACGAAGCTTATGGCTCTTACTTTGCAAACCCGTTCTATGTGGCACGTTACATGGCACCTGTCTATCCTGTCTATCTGCACAACGAGGACGGCAGCTATGCACTGGACGAGAACGGTGACAAGCAGTATGATACCACCTCTGCTTATCTGAGCAACCGCAACATCGCTTATGAGCTGCGTGCTGACAAGGATGAGAGCCGTCGCAATGTGATTGACGGTACTGCCTTTGCCACCATCAATCTGCCTTATGATTTTAGCTTCACGGTGCGTGGTAACATGAATCACAGAACCAATAACCGTACAAACTACAACAACCCCTACATTGGCGATGGCGCTTCCAACAATGGACGTCTGACCGAATACTCTTATGAGTACGACGATTATACCATGCAGGAATTCATCAACTGGACCCATGAGTATGGCAAGAACCATGTGGATGCTATGTTAGGTCATGAGAATAATGACAATAAGGCGCGTTATAAATATGGAATGAACACGAACGCTGCGGTTGAAGGCATTATCGTGTTAAATAATTTCCTGACCAACTCTTACCTTCAGGGTTACAATACTGAGTATAAAACAGAGTCTTATCTGGCACGAGTTCGCTACAATTATGATGAGCGTTACTTCTTTGATGCTTCTTGGCGTCGTGACGGTAGTTCACGCTTCCACCCGGACAACCGCTGGGGTAACTTCTATAGCTTCGGTGCCAACTGGAATGTGAAGAAAGAGGCATTCATGAAGGATGTCGACTGGGTGAACCAGTTGCGCCTGCGTGCTTCTTATGGTGAGGTTGGTAACGATGGTGGCGTTGGGCTCTATGGTTATCAGGCACTCTATTATATTGACAAGAACGGTGGCAACCCTGCCCTGATGAAGCAGAGCCTCGCTGCCAATGATATCAAGTGGGAAACTGCTCAGACTATTGACGTTGCTATCGAGGGTCGTCTGTTCGACCGTCTGAACTTCTCTTTGGGTTATTATAACCGTCGCAACAAAGACCTGCTCTTTGCAGTGAAGTTACCGCTCTCGGGTGGTTCTTATTCCTACAATAGTGATTCTTACAACATGTCTGTCTACCGCAACATCGGAACCATTCGTAATCAGGGATTTGAGTTTGCAGCCGACGTGGACATCATCAAGAGTCATGGTCTGACATGGAACTTCGGACTCGATGCTACGTTCAACTCCAACAAAATTATCAAGTTGCCTAACCACGACAACATTCTCAGTGGCTTGCAGAACTTCACCGAAGGACATTCGCTCTACGACTTCTATACCTATCATTATGTAGGTGTGGACCAGATGACCGGACGTGCACTCTATACCATCGATCCCGACAAGGTGGAAAGCGCTGAGGCCAACGGTGAGCTTGTCACCATTAATGGTGTCGATTATACCACTGATGCATCCGGCTATGGTCTGCGTGATTTCCACGGACATGCTGATCCTGACGTTTATGGTTCATTCCATACTAACGTGTCGTGGAAAGGTCTAAGCCTTTCAATGTTGTTTACATACTCTTTGGGCGGCAAGATTTTTGACGGTAGTTACCAGCAGCTGATGTCTGTCAGCTCAATGGATAGCGGATCTGCCCTGCACGAGGATGTGCTGAATTCTTGGAATAGTGTTCCTGATGGAATGACCGAGACTTCGGCCAACCGCATTGATCCCGATGGCATCCCTGCCCTTGACTTCAATCGCAGTTCTTACAACAATTACACCAGTGACCGTTGGCTCACCAGTGCTTCCTACTTGATTTTCAAGAACCTCTCGCTGAGCTACTCTCTGCCCAAGAAGTGGATGAGTGTGTTTGCAGGTGCTATCTCTGGGGTCAACGTAAAGGTGAGTGCCGAGAATCTCTTCACTATCTCTGCCCGCAAAGGTCTCAATCCACAGTCTCTTTTCACAACGGTAGATGGCACCAGTGAGAATATTGGTAGTACGCAGAACACCTACGTAACGTCACGTGTGTTCAACATCGGCTTGTCCATCGATTTCTAATTAGTAATATAATAAAAGAAATAATCAAATGAAAACTTTAAGATATATCGCAGTCGGATGCCTGATGACGGGAGCAGCGGTGCTGACATCCTGTGGCAGCGACTATCTCGATACGAAGCCTACTGAATCGGTAAGCACACAGGATGCTATCGGAACGGCGGAGAATGCCTATAAGGCGCTCAACGGTATTGCCCGCACCATGAGTTGCCAGCAGTACATGGGTAGCCAGGGTGAATGTGGTGAAAACCGTATCATGTCCTTGTATGAGAACTATATGAGCCAGGACTATTACTACAATGCGTTCTCTTCTGGCTGGGCTGTCCTGATGAACCTGAAATACACCCAGAGCAATTATTATTGCCAGTATCCTTGGTATTATTACTATAATATTATCGGACAGGCTAATTCTATTATTGCGAATATTGATGCGGCAACCGGGGATGAAGATCTGAAGAACTTTGACAAGGCTGCTGCCCTCACATTCCGCGCATACGGCTATGAGAAGCTCATCCACTATTATGCGCCCCGCTGGCAAGACAGTAACAACGGTGCATCAGAGGTCATCGTGCTGCGAACCGATGAATCTACGGGCGACAAGGCTCCCTCGAGCCTGACGGAAGTGTATGCGCAGATCTACCAGGACTGCGAGGATGCCATCTCCCTGTTCGAGAGCTCCAGCTATAGCCGCCCCTCTGGTGAGGTTTGGATTCCCAATGAGAATGTGGCACACGCCGTCTATGCACGTGCCGCGCTCTGGCGTCAGGACTATGAGACCGCGCTCACACAGGCAACGGCAGCACGCTCGGGTTATCCTCTGATGAGCAATGCTGATTATCAGGCAGGCTTCTGCAAGCCCACCTCTGAGTGGATTTTCGGAAGTTATGGCGATGCTACCGAGAACAACTGGTACTGGAGCTATGGCACTCAGTTCTCTGCGGATGGCTATTATGCCAACAATACGTGGTATGGTGCTGGCCAGATCTCTGATGCGCTGACTCAG
Source organism: Prevotella sp. (assembly GCA_050946475.1). Classification (GTDB taxonomy): domain Bacteria; phylum Bacteroidota; class Bacteroidia; order Bacteroidales; family Bacteroidaceae; genus Prevotella. The sequence continues at coordinate 738 of JBMNUW010000176.1, read as the reverse complement.
CAGATTCCCAATACGGATGTCCGCAAGCACCTCTTCCTCACGCCCGACAAGATAGGATGGGACTCGTCTGCCGTCTATTTGACTAGTGATAGCGCCACAGCCTACAATATGGCAGTCGCTTATATGGACAGCATCCATGCGGCATATACCAGCGGCTACAATGAGTATTATGCAGGCTCTAAGGCTGCGGGCGTCTTCTGGATGGGATCCCAGTGGAAGTTCTGTGTCTTCGATATGCCAGGTGTGGGTTATCTGCCCTTCATCCGTTCTTCGGAGATGTTGCTCATCGAGGCTGAGGCCAATTATTTCCTTGGCAACACCTCGGAAGCACAGGCCAATCTCGTGGAGTTGAATGCTACGTCGGGTCGTGATCCGGAATATACCTGCACGAAGACGGGAAGCGACCTCTTCGATGAGATTGTCAAGTATCGCACCCTTGAGCTTTGGGGTGAGGGCTTCGGCTTCTCCGACTACAAGCGCTGGAACTTGCCCATCGACCGTACCAACTCTGACAACTGCACGTCTTCCATCAAGGTTCGGGTAGAGACCACCTCTACCGGCTGGAGCTGGAAGATTCCATTGTCTGAGACCGATTACAACAATGCATATTATGGTACTCAGAACGATTCAGTACAGTAATTTTATGTTTCATATTTAATAATTATTGTTTCTTCCCCGTTTGCTACTGGATAATTCCGGCAACAAACGGGGAAGATTTTTTCTATTTATTCATAAGTG
>JBMNUW010000175.1:0-5822 GCA_050946475.1 Prevotella sp. | reverse complement strand
TCATATTGAAAGCAAATCGCTATTTTTGTGGATGATATGAATAGAGCCGACCCTGCAAAGAGCCGACTTTTTTGTTTCACTAATGCAATTTATGCCAATGAGTAAAACCTACATTCCAAAGATGGGACCTAAAAAGGCTGTGGCTACACCAGAGCGACGCAAGGTTAACTATGACAATGGGCGGAACCTAATGACCAGAGACCTTAAGAACTGGTATCAGACCCACAAAGAATATTACAACGAGTTTAAGTCTTCAATAGAAGGTGCCTTTCTGAATGGAGATGAAAAGACTGTCTTTAAACTAATTGGAGAACTGAAAAATCCCATACTGCCTAAAGGTATTTCTACCCTTGAGGCATGCAAGGATTTGTTTACAGAAGAACCTGTAAAACTTGGAGAATTCAAACCGAGAAATACAGAGACCGTAGATTGGGTGTCCAATGACCTTGATGCCAACCTTGCCTCAAAGTTTCATCCCTTTTCAGCAGATAACAAGGATGCGCTCTTAGACTCATTCAAGAAAGGAGAGCTCTTTTCAGACAGGTACAGGGCCATACTCTTCTGGTTGTATCTTGACGGTGGCCAAATGTTCATGGTGATGCAGATGGCAGAGAAGATGGAAACTCAAAAGCTTACTGACAACGAACGGGAATGGGGCGAGATGGTGACTGAGTCTATAGTAGACAAAGGAGTGACGACACGAACTTTCAACAAACGATATTGGAAGCAGTTCTTCTCCTTTGACGGAATGAAAACTGCAAAAAAGTATATTGCCAATGCTTTGGCTTTCTCCAAAGGAAAGGGTGGACGCTTCATGGGAATATATCTGTTGGAGGATCTCCTTAACGGACCTGACAGAGAAAGCATTCTCAAGAACATTGGCAGTGTCGTAAGTAATCGTAAAAAGGATACCGACCTGGCATGTCTTCTCGTTCTATTGGTCAGAACGGGCAATATCGACGAGAATATCAAGTACAAGCCTTTTCACGAAGCACTAAAGTCGCAGTTTCCCGATGCCGGGATTGGTACAGAAAGGCGTCCGCAACAGCTCTATAATAATATGATATTCTATGGTGGCAAAACCTTAACCTCTAACACTCTGAGAAGATGCGAGGAACTCATTGAAGTGCATAGAAAAGCTCTTCAAATTCAATAGAGTATCAACTCTTCATTCAAAAAATGTTCGGTTAATTGGCGTTTCAATTAACCGAACATTTTATTTTTCGACCCTTACTGCATAATCCTTAATTTTGCAGCGGACACCTAAAAGTGTTCACGCAGACAAGTCCATAAATAAAAACAAAAAAGATTATGCAAAAGATTCTATCGATTGAGACTTTATTGCAGACACCAGTCTGCATGATGACCGGAGAGCAGCTCGCTTTCCTTGTAAGTAACCTGCCATTGCTTAACAAGCAAGGTGACAAAGCATCCTCGGATGAGGAGGCAGCGAAACCGCGTCGCCTTGTCTATGGCATACAAGGCATTGCAGACACCTTCGGATGCAGCATCCCTACTGCCAACCGCATCAAGCGGAGTGGTGTCATCGACGATGCCATCACGCAGGTGGGGCGTAAGATTGTCGTGGACGCTGACCTGGCTCTCGAACTAGCAGCCAATGCCAAGAAGAACGGAAAGGAGGTCGCGTCATGAAAGAGGGACTTCAAGCCAAACAGCTTCCTCAAAATGGTGAGAATGCCGGTAACGTCAGTACCGACCGCTACGTCCGCGTGCGCACTGACTACTACAAAATCGTGGTGAAGCCAATGACAGACGGCACACGCCAGCAGCAGCTTATCAAGTGGAAGTATGCCTTCATCAAGGCCGACCACGGGAGGGAATATGCCGAGGATGTGCCCTGCTACGACGACTTCATCACCTTTCCCGACAACATCAACCCTCAGCAGGTGGTGGACGGAAAGTTCTGGAACCTGTACCATCCGATGAAGTTCAAGCCCGAGCCGGGCGAGTTCCCCAACATCGACAAGCTCATGGAGCATATCTTCGGGGAGCAGAAAGAGTTGGGTTACGACTACCTGCAGCAGCTTTATCTCGAGCCACAGCAGAAACTGCCCATCATCGTGCTTGTCTCACGCGAGCGGAACACGGGCAAGTCCACCTTCATGCACTTCCTCCATCTGTGGTTCGGGGACAACGTGACCTTCAACACCAATGAGGACTTCGGCAGCCAGTTCAACGCCGACTGGGCGGGCATGCTGCTGATCTGCGTTGACGAGGCTCTGCTCAGCAAGCGCGAGTATTCCGAGCGTATCAAGAACCTGAGCACCGCACGCTTCTACAAGATTGAAGCGAAAGGTAAGGACAAAATACAGCAAGAGTTCTTTGCCAAATTCGTCTTCTGCAGCAACAACGTGGACAAGCCGCTCATCATCGACCCGGGCGAGACGCGCTACTGGGTGCGTGAGGTGCCGAGGTTGGAGAATGACGACGTGAACTTCCTCTCGAAAGTGAAGAAGGAGATTCCGTATCTGATGTATCATCTGTTGAATGAGCGCGAGATGTCGGTCGGGAACAAGGGGCGCATGTACTTCGATCCGGCTATTCTCTTCACTCCGGCCTTGCAGCGCATCATGATGAACTCGCGCAGTCAGGTGGAGGCGGCCATATACGACCTGTGCGACGACATCCTTTCATCGACGGGTGAGGAAAAACTTTCTTTCGTCTCAGGTGACCTGCGGCTCATGCTCACGGACAAGGGCATCAAGGCCGACGACGCTTCCATCCGCCATGTGGTCAAGGATTTGTGGCGATTGAAGCCTCATGCCACACCGAGCACCTATATGCGGTACATCTATGGTGCCGGAGTCTATGGAAGCTACGCAACCCAGTCGGCCAAGGGCAGGTATTTCACTGTAACACGGAATCTGTTGCACGAAATAAGCGAAAGCTGTAGATTTGTAGACGAGGGAACTGGACAGACTGAGCAACAGGATGTTGACTTGTCTACAGAAGATGATAAGGTGCCGTTCTGATGTAGACATCGTAGATAGTCAAGCTACAACCAGACTACAAAGAGAAATCTACTTGTAGACAACTTAATGCATTCGTAAACAACACGTTACATGCAATTGTCTACAATTCTGTAAAAACTTAAATCAATTATATCATGACAGACCATTATACATATAAGAATGACGATACTGATATCCTCCGTCAGATATCCATCGTCGATTACCTCGACAACCAGGGCTTCAAGCCTGTCAAGCACCATCCCAACGGGAAAGAACTGCTTTACTTCTCACCCATGCGCAGCGAGACCAAGCCATCGTTCAGCGTCAACACGGAAAAGAACCTATGGTATGACTATGGTACCGGTGAGGGCGGCGACATCTTCTCGCTCGTGAGGAAGCTCTGGAGCGTGGACTTCCACATGTCAAAGGAGATCCTGCGTGGCAAGGAGTACAAGAAGATGTTCTATCGCCCCGTGGACACCCAACTGGAACGCGAGCGTCCATCTCCCTTTGCCGACATCCGCGTCGAGCCGCTGACGAGTTCTTACTTCCTCGATTATTGCGCCAAGCGGTGCATCGACCCTGAGGTGGCGAAAGCGGAGTGCCGTCAGGTGAACTACCAGCTGTATGGGCGTGTGAACTCCGCCATCGGCTTCGAGAACGATAAAGGCGGATGGGAACTGAGAAATCCGTCCACGAAGATTTGCACCTGCAAGGCAATATCCACAAGACAAAAGCAGGATGGCAATACGACGGTCTGTATCTTCGAGGGCTTCTTCGACTATCTCTCCTTCCTCACGCTGATGAAGTCCGAGACACGTCATAAATGTGACTATGTGATTCTGAACTCCGTCTCACAAGCCAGCAAGGTCATCCCTATTCTGAGACCTTACAAGAGCGTGCGTTGTTATTTCGACAATGACACGGCTGGCCGTAATGCCTTTGAGATTGTCAGGAAAGATGTCAATGCCATTTCCTGCTCGGAGAAGATGCTGCCACACAACGACGTGAACGACTATCTCTGTAGTCTGCGTGTAAGGAGTCCTACGGATGCTGACGCTGGTTGGGAGAGCAAGAAGTGTCATTCGCTGCGAATGACGGAGGAGACTTCTCCCGTTGGTCGCAATGGATAGTGGGAAGAATATCAATGAAGTAATCTATCTATAATAACTAAGCCAATGAAAAAACGTAAGTATTTTCGTATCACATTCAGCTGCTCCGAGGACGAGCTTGGAGCCATCAGACAGACCGCCAAGGACTGCAACCTGTCCATGAGCATGTACTGCAAGAAGGTTGTCCTGGGTTTCAGGCCAAAGTACCGCCTCACCGAGGAGGACATCAGCCTGATGCAGGAAGTCCGGAAGGTAAAGTCGGACTTGCAGAGAATTGCCAACTACTTCAAGTACGGCAACCACCAGTTGCTCATGGAAGAGCTGGCAAAGGTCATCAACAAACTAAAGACATCGCTTTATGATTGCAACCGCTAAGAGTATCAGCTATGGCATGGCCAAGGCTGAGTATGATGAGAACAAGGTTATCAACGGCGTGAAGGTAGCATCCAAGACAGCGAGGCAGAATGTCTATGGGGACAACTGCCGGGAGGTCGTTGAGGAGATGACCGACGTGCAGCGCATCCGCTCGCCTGTCAAGAATTCTTTCCTCGACATCGTGGTAACGTTGTCGGAGGATGACTGCGAGAAGATTACCGCCCACAACCAGTCGGAATGGCTCGTGAACCTGTTCATGCACGACATGATGACGGAGCAGGTGGGGCTGAGCGAGGAGGAGTATGCACAGATGCAGTGGATAGCCTACGAGCATGAGCATACCGACAACAGCGACAGTCTCAGGCACTGGCATATCCTTGTCAACCGCACACTGCTTGACGGCAGGCTGGTCTCCGACTCATGGATTGGGAAGAAGGCGGCAGCCACGGCCAACAAGATAAGCCGCGAGTACGGGCTGACTGATGCCACGGTACGTTCCGTGGAGAACAGGAAGGACGTGTTCCAGGCGGCTTGCTTCGTTCTTGGCAACATGCACCTCTATGACATCGACAGGTATCTTGAGGGCATGAACGCACTTGGCTACCGCACACGTCTCGCACTGAACTCCAAGGGAGAGGTACAAGGTTACTACATCACCGCACAGTCCGGAAGGGAGTACAAGGCGAGTACCGTTGACCGCAGACTGACCATCGGCAGGCTAGCGGCACTGCACGCTGAACTGCACAAGGACATGAAGGCGGCAGCGGCCAGAAGTCCGGGCAAGTCCTTCTGCATGCCGCCGCCCAACGTGCCAATGGTGAATGTGGAGAACCTGCTCCGTGTGTTCAAGGCCGATGCCGTCGTCTCGTACTCTGCGCCACCGCCACCCAACGGCAGACGAAGGCGGGGCAAACGGTGGGAGGATATGACCGACGATGAGAAGAGGCTTGCGGCAAGCGGCATGTCAATGTAGTAGCCACAGACTCACATTGTCTCATTCTCTCATTCTCACATAGTAACATAGTAACAAAATAACATTTTAGAACAAACATTTATTAACCAGCACATTGCGAATCTCTCGTGATGTGCAAAAACCATAGGAAATATGAGTTATAGTAAACGACAGGGGCAATACGCCCCAAAACAGAACGGCATTCCACAGCCGATAAAGAGTGACAGCATCGCTGTCGGAAAGGAGAAGCAGACATCCATCCCCAAGGCGCAACAGCCGGTTATGCCTGTCCGGCCGGTTACGGCATCGAAGGTGTCGGAAGAGACCATCAGACGGGCTGACGAGTATGTCGAGGGACGGATGAAAGAGTTCACATCCAACATCGACACGCTCAAAGGGACCATCGACAAC
>JBMNUW010000174.1:0-5915 GCA_050946475.1 Prevotella sp. | reverse complement strand
GTGAAATCTTGACCATAAACCGTGGCTGGAGCCAACAGAAGTAAGGGATAAAGTTTTAATTTTTGGAAGCTCATCATAAAGGATATGTTTAGGTTGACTTTGCAAATTTAACTTCTTTTACTCAAATTTACAAGAATATGACGAAATTTCTTCCTGACAAATAAACTTTTTATTCCATGTGCTTAATCTTTCCCGTTGTTAACAACTTTTACGTTCCTTTCTCATTCCATAAGGTCGAAAATCATTAACTTTGCAATGTATAGTAAAAATACGAACGGCAACAAGCCAATAATTTTTAACTTTATGGTAGAGGTAATTATTAAGGACGAAACGCTCCGCAAAGCTGCAGAAGAGGGTATGGATGCCTTCTTGACGGCAGTAAAAGACGCAGTGATGGATGCTATCGGTGGCGAACTCACATCAGAGACAATGGCTGAGCTCAATGCTGATCAAATCACGCTCTTGGCTTATCTCATCGTTCGCGATGAGGTGATGAACGGAGGTTTCGTACAACTAATCCATAATGGTTACGGAGGATTTATTTTCCTTAATCCTTTTGCCAAGGCTATGCAGCAATGGGGCGTCGATGGACTGAGAAAGATAATCTCTCGCTGCCATAGCCTTTACGTGAAATATCATGAGGAACTGGAAAAAGACTGGACGCAGGAGGAATTCGACGCCCTTTACGAACAGTATCCGCAGTTTGATGACTTCGATGATGAATTTATCAGTAACGAAGAGGAATTCACGGAAGCAGTTGCCACTTATGTTGACGACCACCTCGACCATTTCGTAAAGATAGAAAAATGAATAAGCAACAGATTGAACAGCGCCGAAAGAGTCCCGTTCAAATAAGAAATAAGAAGGCCTCTTTCGAATATATTTTCATTGACACTTATACTGCCGGAATCGTGCTTACCGGAACTGAAATCAAGTCTATCCGCAACGGTAAGGCTTCACTTGTGGATAGCTTTTGCATCATCAACAATGGTGAGATATGGGTGAAGGGGATGAATATCTCTCCCTATTTCTATGGCTCTTATGCCAACCATTCTGCGAAACGTGACCGAAAACTGCTCCTTACCAAGAAGGAGATAAGACGACTGACGGAAGATTCCAAAACTCCAGGTTTCACCATTGTGCCTACTCTTGTCTTCATTGACGAACACGGAAGGGCGAAGATGGATATTGCCCTTGCACGAGGAAAGAAAGAATATGACAAGCGGCAGACTCTCAGAGAAAAAGAGGACCGAAGAGAAATGGACAGAGCCATCAAGCATTTCTAAAAGTCAAAAAAATGCCCACAAGCTATATTATAAGGTGTTGGTCAAATGAGTTGGTAAATGAATAGTTATTGAGGAAAAGTTAAAATGAAAAAAAGTATTGAGGATATAGCCGGTGAGAGAATATTGATTCTTGACGGGGCCATGGGTACCATGATTCAGCAGCAGCATCTTACGGAAGAAGACTTCCGGGGAAAACAGTTTGCTAAAGCCACCTGTCAGATGCGTGGCAATAATGATATGCTCAATTTGACCCGTCCGGATGTTATTACCAGCATTCATCGGAAATACTTGCAGGCTGGCGCAGACATTATCACCACCAACACTTTCTCTTCGCAACGAGTCTCACAACACGACTATCATCTTGAGGAATATTCTCGGGAGATGGCTTTTGAGGGCGCGAAGTTAGCGCGTCGTGCGGCCGACGAATTTTCTACTGAGGACTGGCCGAGATGGGTGGCAGGTTCCGTGGGCCCGACGAATAAAACTTTGTCTATGAGTCCCGATGTGAGCAATCCGGCCGCTCGCGACTTGACCTATGACGAACTACTCGAAGATTACCGAGAACAGATAGGCGGACTGATAGATGGTGGTGTAGACTTCATACTTATCGAAACCATCTTCGATACCTTAAACGCAAAATGTGCCATCCATGCAGCTGAGATGGAAATGAAACAGCACGGACGTAAACTGCCCATTATGCTCAGTGTCACAGTGAGCGACCTTGCCGGGCGAACGCTGAGTGGTCAGACCTTAGAGGCATTTCTCGCCAGTGTGAGCACATTTGACATTTTCTCCGTTGGACTGAATTGTTCGTTCGGCGCGCGGCAGATGATGCCTTTCCTCAAAGCACTCGCAGATAAGGCTCCTTACCTCATTTCAGCTTATCCCAATGCCGGGTTGCCCAACTCGATGGGGGAATACGATGAGACTGCGGATTCAATGTCTCCTCAAATTGAGGAAATGATGCGCGACGGCCTTGTCAATATCGTAGGAGGATGCTGCGGAACAACCGAAGAATTTATTCATCAATATTATTTACGTTCGCAGGGCTTAAAGCCCCATCAGCCGAAAACACGGTCGCCTTATATGCAACTATCCGGATTAGAGCGACTGGAGGTGACACCAGAGGTTAACTTTGTCAATGTAGGTGAGCGGTGCAATGTGGCTGGCTCACGGAAATTCCTTCGACTCATTCAAGAGAAGAAGTACGAGGAGGCCATGGGTATTGCACGTAAGCAAGTGGACGACGGAGCTTTGGTCATCGACGTAAATATGGATGACGGTCTGTTAGATGCCAAGCAGGAGATGGTGAACTTTCTTAATCTCATTGCTTCTGACCCGGATGTTGCGTGCGTGCCGGTGATGATTGACTCATCGAAATGGGAGGTTATTGAGGCTGGATTGAAGTGCCTGCAGGGCAAGGGTATCGTTAACTCCATCTCGTTAAAAGAAGGCGAGGAAGTGTTTATTCGTCATGCCCAGACTGTAAAACAATATGGCGCTGCAGTCGTGGTGATGTGCTTTGACGAACAGGGACAGGCCACTACCTACGAGCGGCGCATTGAGATAGCAGAACGTTCCTATCGGATACTTACGGAAAAAGTGGGGATGAACCCACTGGACATTATCTTCGACCCGAACATCTTGGCTATTTCAACGGGAATGGAAGAGCACGATAATTATGCGCTGGATTTTATCCGAGCCACAGAATGGATTCGCAAAAATTTGCCTGGAGCACATGTTAGTGGCGGCGTGAGTAACCTGAGTTTTTCTTTCCGCGGTAACAACTATATCCGCGAAGCCATGCATGCAGTATTCCTTTTTCATGCTATCAAGCATGGTATGGATTTCGGAATTGTGAACCCTGCCACGAAAGTGACTTACAGTGATATTCCTGCCGACCAGCTGCAATTGTTGGAAGACGTGATTCTCAACAGAAGAAAAGGCGCCAGTGAGGACCTTATCAGTTTGGCTGACAAGATTCTGGCTGAAAAACAGGCTGCCAAGGATTCCGGAAATAACCTACAAAAGGAGGCAGAACTGGCTTGGCGAAAGAAACCGGTGGATGATCGTTTAAAATATGCCCTGCGAAAGGGAATTCCAGATTATCTTGACGAAGACCTTCACGAGGCTCTTGAACATGTTGAACATGCCGTCAACGTAATAGAGGGACCTCTAATGGCTGGCATGAACGAGGTCGGCGAACTTTTTGGGTCTGGTAAGATGTTTCTGCCCCAAGTGGTTAAGACCGCCCGGACGATGAAGAAGGCAGTTGCTATTCTTCAACCTTTTATCGAGGCTGAGAAAACAGAATCGACAAAAGGAGCAGGTAAGGTTGTACTCGCTACAGTGAAGGGCGACGTGCATGACATTGGTAAAAATATCGTTGGTGTGGTGATGGCTTGCAACAACTATGAGGTGATAGACCTCGGCGTTATGGTACCGGCAGAGAAAATTATTCAGAAGGCCAAAGAAGTGAAGGCGGACATCATCGGACTAAGCGGACTTATTACGCCTTCGCTCGACGAGATGGTAAATGTGGCCCGAGAAATGGAAGCTGCAGGAATGAAAATTCCACTCCTTGTGGGTGGCGCAACAACATCAGCGGTTCATGCGGCACTAAAGATAGCTCCTGTCTACAGTGGTCCGGTGGTGTGGATAAAAGATGCGGCACAGAATGTAATTGCTGCTTCTCAACTGCTCAATCCATCGCTTCATGATGCATATGTAAAAGATTTGAAGAAGAAGCAAGAGCAGTTGAGAACCGACTATGCACAAAGACAACAGAAAATTTCTTCGTTGCAGGAAGCAAGGAACAATAAACTCAATCTTTTCGATGATTAACTCAAAATTTTCCTACACATAGGTATCAAAATACAATGGTTGATTCACGAAGGACTGCATGCATAGGGAACAAATTTGATAGAAATGAAAGAGAAAACGAAAAAAGATAATTCTCAATAGGATGATAAAGACAGTAATATTTGATTTAGGTGGTGTGATAATCACCATCGACCAAAAACAGGCAGTAAGCCATTTTGAAGAAATAGGCGTTACGGACGCAAGTAAGTTGCTTGATCCATATCGTCAGGCAGGTTTCTTTGGTGACCTTGAAGAAGGTAAGATTACCGACGAGGAATTTCGCAGTCTGCTAAGTAAGCATGTAGGACACGAGCTTTCCTGGGACCAGTGTGCTTACGGATGGCAAGGGTATGTTAAAGAGGTACCCAGGCGAAACCTCGACTATCTTCTCCACTTGCGTGAGCAGGGTTATCGTGTGGTGCTGCTTTCCAACACCAATCCTTATATGATGGACTGGGCTCGCAGCAACAGGTTTTCCGGCGATGGACATCCACTTGACTTCTATCTTGACAAGTTGTACTTGAGTTATCAAGTGAGATTAATGAAACCAAATAGCCAGTTCTTTTGGCATGTCATGCAACAGGAGAAAGTACTACCTGAAGAGTCACTCTTCATCGACGACGGTCCTCGCAACTGTGCTGCCGCAAGTCAATTAGGCATTAACACTCTATGTGTAATCAATGGTGATGATTGGACCTCAGAGGTAACGGATTATCTCAACAAGAAAAAATAATTATGAGGGAGGGGAGAAAAGCATGAAAGTAATTGTTTCCAAGGAGATTGAAACGGTTTGTCCTAATTTTGTAGGTGCCTGTGTCGAAGCGCAGGTAGTCAACAGTAAATATTGCGATGCTCTTTGGCAGGAAATCAATGCGTTGGGCGAGAAGTTTCGCCAAGAGCTTACTCCTGACACGCTTAAGAAGCTACCTGGCATTGCAGCAACCCGGCGAGTGTATAAGGCTTGTGGAAAGGACCCATCACGTTATCGCCCGGCAGCGGAAGCACTGATTCGTCGGATGCTCAAGGGCTCAAGTCTTTATCAAATTGATACTTTGGTTGACCTTATCAATCTTGCCTCCATCGCCTTTGGTTACAGTATTGGCGGTTTCGATGCAGACAAGTTCGAGGGCGACACACTGACGCTTGGTGTGGGTCGTGAGGGCGAACCTTATGAAGGCATTGGACGAGGCCCCATCAATATTGCCGGTCTGCCCGTCTATCGCGACGCCAAAGGTGGAGTTGGTACCCCCACATCCGACAATGAGCGTACCAAGATGGAACTTGACACCACCCATCTCTTGGTCCTTATTAACGGTTACGATGGCAATGAACAACGCGTGCGTGAAAATGCTGAGTATATTCAGAAACTGCTTCGGAAATACTGTTCTTCCGATGGTGGTAGCTATTTCATTTACCGATAAGGAGGATAAGGTGCCTATAGTAACGAATCATCCATAGTTTGGAATCACTAATAACCAAACACTATATAACTTTAATAATAACGTAGAAGTTTAGTGATGTCATGCTATCCAAGGCACTGAAGACTATTCGTTATCAAAAATCTTATCCACTAACTTGCGGTCTGCTTCTGTCCAATTGAGCTTTCGCAGTTCTTCTTTGGTGAGCCACTTGCTGTCAAGATGTTCCAGCAGTTTAAAGTCTCCTTCACCCGGCCGACAAAGGTAAGCACAGAGTTCTATGGTGAAATCAGGATATTCCATACTGACCTCGTCTAATTTCTTACCAACAAAGATATCCCAGTCCAGT
>JBMNUW010000173.1:0-5920 GCA_050946475.1 Prevotella sp. | reverse complement strand
GGAATTTCGATATCATACATCTCTTCAAGACATATAGCTTGCGCGCAGAGTTGCACATCGTCGATATCGTTGTTTTTAGCCTTACCGTGCTTGTATTCAATGGGGAAGATTCTCCACCTTCCAGGGTACCGGCTGATGGTGAAGGCCTTTGAACTATCATCCTCAAGGGGATATAATTCTAACAGGTCGGCAATGCCAAAGAATCCAAGTCGATAGGACTTAACAGGTACTGATCTGAGTCTCACGGTACTGCCCTCAAGTTCTATGTTATATGGGTCGTCCACGCGGCGGTGAAGCCAATCACCTTCTATTGTGAGGTGATTGTCTTCCCACTGCTGGTCCATATATGCCAATGCCCACTGGCGTGGGCAAAAGGCATAATGTTGGATGCCCGAAAGCATCAAGAGGTCGTCGTCGGAATACATGTTGTCAGATGAGGCTTTCCATTTCAACGCCTTGGGGTAGGTGGTCTGTATCAATGTTTACCTCGTAATCACTGAAAGAACGGGGCGGACGTGATGGGTCTTTCAGCGTCACGTGAACAAGGTCGAACAGTTGGTGGGACGGAGCGTTGCCAAGTTCTGAGTCATGACGGAACACGATGAGTCTGCGAGGGCACATCATTCCGCGCGCAGCACTGTGGTCAACGTCGAACATGTTTTTCAGCGCATCCCAGAAAAGTTGCAGGTCGTCTTCGCTGAATCCTGTCTGTTTGGCAAGATTGGCTGAGATGTATCCATGGGTGAGATATAGTCCGTAGGGAACTGTGTACTTCCGGCCCATGGTCTGACGTTTCCCCATGTCGTCGGCATTCGAATCCTTTGCGTCGGTAACAGCCATTCTTGTTATTGTGTGTTCGGCTGTGACGATGGGTGAGAGTGAGCGGGCGAAGGTGAGTTGTATTGGACCACGCACCTGTCCGGCATTCTTCTTTCCGGTTGTCATGACAGCTCCGAATGTTCTCACATCATAGAAGCGGTCGCACATGCTCTTGCGTGCATCCTCTTTTGAGTTTGTGTCTTTGGCTGTGTCGGCTATTGTGTCGTTGAGCACACTTCCCTCCTTGATGAAAATGTCGTAGGGAGATTGTCCGTTTTTCAAGGTCTGAACATAGTTGCGCACCTTTCGTTTCAGGCATACATCTGTGACAAGACCCTCGCCAGTCTCAGCGTCTATGCGTGGCATGTTGCCTGCATCAGGGTCACCATTGGGATTGCCGTCTTCCACATCGAAGAGGTAGATGAAATCATAGCGATTTTTGATTGCTTCCATATTGTTTAATATTTAAAGAGTGATATCATGTTTGTTAGTTTTCCTGCAGACTGTCAGCCTCAGTTGTCTGGTCGTCTTTTTTCTTGAAGAGAGCCTGTCGCTGTTGGTAGTAACCAATCATGAAGCGCGACTGGTCGTCAAGTGAGAAATGAGCCGGAAGTCCGTCGGCGGAAAGCCGGTCTATCACTTCCCCTTTCAACCTTTCATAATATACTTGGCTGCCATGGTTCAGCTTCTGTAGGTGGTGGTTGGACAAAGCCGTGAGCCTTGGCAGGACTATATTTGGGGTGCATGAAAAAGAGTCAAAATATTGGTCTCTGATTGAAGAGTTGACTCCTGGACTTGCCAGCTGCTGAATCCTTTCGAAGATGGCGAAAAGACGACCGCAGAGATAGGCTTGATTGTCGTTGTTTGGATTTAGTGACATAGTAATTATTTTTTCGTTATAGTTGTTTCTTATCCTGTTGAGATATGCTTTTAGCAAAGCCGCCCGATTGCGGCTTACGACGCGGTCTGCCCTTATTCTGCCTAATGTCTGCGTGAGCAGAAGCTGCGGGAAAGGCAGACCTTCAAGAATGGCACGCATCATTGAGGAAAATAGTTGAGGAGGAAGGTTTTCTTCCTTGTGTTGCAGGGAAATGCTGCGCAGCAGATTGCCTAAGGGCATGTACTCTTTGTCTTCAGGACCACGTACGATATCCAAGTCTTCAAAATACTTGCGTATGTTAGCTGCCATATTTTTCACAGTGCTTTCCTCCCACAGTTTCACTGCGATGCGCTTGTTGTTGGGACTAAGCAACAGCAGGTAGAAACGTGTGTCGTCGTCATCGGTAAGTGAGCCGGAGAGGGGTGCTTTCATAATGGCGGCGATGCGCTCAACGTTGGAATCTGGATTATCCTTTGGCAACGGAGTGAAGAACGCGGAGAATAAGTCCTCAAATTCATTGTCCTTGGCGGCCCAGAAGACGAGTGTGTCCTTGTTGAAGAAGAATTTATTTTTTGACTTTGCCGAAATCAACGTGTTCAGGGCTGTGGTATAAGCATAATTGGCTCTTTCGGAGATTGGGGCGTTCATGCCTTGCTCTTTGTGGTAGGAGTCGTATCCTGAGCTTTTCTGGAATCCAACGAGTTTGGCTCCACTGGCATTGGCATTGCGCAAGGAAATGGCATTGTTGAGTATGGCAATAGCTTCATGCCTACCAGAGACAAGGCACAAACCGTCGGGGGAATCGCTGTCCTCGTCGCCATAATTGAAATCTGGTCGGCTGCCAATGGGTTCGGGCTCAGTGACCATTCTGAAAGCGAAGTTCGTTCCGTCTTTCTTTGTAGCCTCTTCATAGAGTGGGTCTTGAGTTAATTTCGCTAAATTGGGACTCAGTTTGTCATAAAAGCGAATTACGGCTTGTAAAGACTCATCATCGGGATTCATTGTTGAAAGAGACTGAAGCTCTTTCCGGAAAGCCTGGTTTTGTAACTTGCCAGTCTCCACATACTTGGCATTGTTGAAATCCATTTTCTTTGGAAATCCGAAGACGTAACCATAGTGATCCCACAGCCTGTTGGCAGTCTCCCAGCTTTTGCTGCCGGAACGGCCACGCGAAAGGCTCAGCAGGAACCTTTTCGGTTTCCTGTCTTTTCCTTCCCCTTCGTAAGTGGATTCGAGGCGCATGAAGTCGCCGTCTTTATTGATGACGACGAGATAGGGTATGGGTTTCCATTCCCTGCCGTAGGGCGGCATCTCTCCGAGGGCTGCCTTACGGTCGTAGTATTCACAAAGAGCTTGCAGTATCATCTGAGTACCTCCTCACTTTCTTTTGGTGGAACAATGATGACACCGTGGTTCATCTGTGCGCGAAAAAAGAGAGCCGTGGCTGGTTTCTCTCCATAGATGTCACCTTTTTGAAACTCCATGTCGTAGAGCATCAGTCCGAGGTCGCGTGTCTCGTCTATGCCCTCGCCGTAGCTTGCCGGTTCAACAAGGCGGAAATCGCATGAGAATTCCCGGCAGCCGAGATAGGGCTGGTTGAAGCATTGCCCTTTACCGGCACGACGCTCAAACATGGCGTTGTATTTACCCGGATTCTCGTCGTCGCCGCCCAGTCTCTTCTGGTTGGCTGGCCGTTTGGCAACAGGTATGAACTCTTGTCGGGCAAAGATTCGGTAGCGCACGTCACGCAGCACCATGGATGAACGTTGCTGACGGTTGTCCTCAATGATAAGACCGTCGGATTTTGGACTCATGGTCTTGCCCACTTCGTTCCGCTTGATGTTGAACCACCTTATAGGGTTCATCACTTCTATCCGTGTCACTTGCCAGTGAATGGCGGGTTTCCAAAAAATGGCCTCAAAGATGGCACGTGCTGCCGAGGGCGTGATGACATCATAGCTCACGCGCTCTACCTTGAGCTCTGGACGAGTGAAGCAGGCATAGTCACCCCATACTTCAAGGCAGTATTCTTTGTCATGATATTCCATAGCTATTTAAGTTTATCATTATTCTTTAAATTATCAAATTTGCATCTATCCATTTGTTGTCCAAAACAAGCCCTGTTTTAGAATTGTAATTGCTGCAATCGGGCAATATGTAGACGACATCGTCCACCTTAAGGGCTCCCATTCTTTCTACGTCTTCGCGTAGGCTTAAAGGTACGTTGATGCTGTAACGTTGCAACTTGCGTAACTGTTCCGGAGAATATTGTCCTTCACGGAGTTGCCCGGTAAGTCGTTCGCCCTCATCGGAGTAGGGCACATAGATGGTCAACGGGTTGTCTTCTTTTATTAATTTAAAATTTTGGGCGGCTTCCTCAAACTGGGGTTTCAGCCTGTAGAGCGAGTCACTAATGCCCGATTGGTCGGTGTCGTTGAGTTTTGAGTAGAACAGGCGAAAATAGTCGTTGGCGACTTTCGGACTGAGGAAATCATCCTCGCCTGCATCCAGCAGGTCGCGTGAGGCAGAGGAGGCCTTTGCCAAGATGCCACGGGGTGAGGAACCTTCGAGCTGAAAGACTTGCACCCGTCCTTGGGCGTTCTTTCCCTCTCTGTTGCATCGTCCCGCTGACTGGGCTATGGAGTCGAGTCCTGCCATCTCACGCCACACTTCCGGGAAATCTATGTCTACTCCGGCCTCAATGAGTTGTGTGCTGATGACTTGGACGGGCTCACCATCTGACAATAGCTTCTTGATGTTTGCAAGTTCGTCGCTGATGTGTTGCTGGCACATCATTCTGGAGAGATGAAAAGCGTGGTCTTTATTGGGCAAGGCTTCGTAAAGCTGTTGTGCCTTTCTGCGTGTGTTGACTACACAGAGTATCTGTTTATAATGCGACAGCTCTTCAGCCAAAGATTCGAACGTGCGAGGAGAAATTTGGAAATCTATCTTGACACGGCGCATTTTGTCGAACAGCCCCTTGACATCTTGTATAATTTCCTTGCACTGAAGTCCTTCAAACCGAGCCGTTCCACTGCCGATGGTTCCGGAGAAAGAAGGCTGCGTGGCAGTGGTGAAGAGAATGCTGGTTCCCATATATTTGCCCAAACTATTCAGTACGTCTATGATGGGGTGCAGATTTTCTGCCGGAAGCGTTTGTACTTCGTCAAGGATAAGTACGGACTTCGCAATGTTGTGCAGTTTGCGGCATCGTGAGGTCTTGTTGGCATAGAGTGACTCGAAGAGTTGGACGTTGGTAGTGACGATGATGGGCGCGTCCCAGTTTTCAGTGGCAAGCTTCATCTTCCGCCGCATTTCGTCAGGTAGATGGTCGAAGTCGGCATAGCTATGATGCTCCACCACATTGCCTGTTCCGAAAATCTTGCGCAGGGTGTCTGCTGTCTGGGTGACAATGCTGGTGTAGGGAATGGCGATGATTATTCTGCGCAGCCCATGCTTCATGGCATGTCCGAAAGCCCAGACGAGGGAAGAGAGGGTCTTGCCGCCACCTGTGGGTACGGTGAGACTGTAGATGCCTTGTGACCAGGATGCTGCCTCGCGACACTCACTCTGAATGTCAGCTCTGATATCATTGACTTTCGTCTTTGGAGCTTTATTTGCCAACTCAGAGAGGTATTGGTCAAGGAGGGGCTTGAGTTGCTCCAAGGTTTTGTATCTACCACGGGCGGCATATTGGTCTGGCTTCATGAATTTTTCGGTGTCCAGCCAATCAGCATCAACAAGGCAGGAAAAAAGCATGCGAATCCATAGGTGCCAAGCTTTTATTCCAGTGTCTTTGTCAAATTTCGGAATAGGAAGTTCGGGTATATCCCATTTATCGGGCAGACATTTCCGCACTTCGTCAAGATAATGCTGCACTTGGGAGGAAAGATGGAATTGAAGGTTGCCGCGTCCGTCACCTATGTAATCCATCAGTCCACTGTGGTGGCCCACTATACAATAAGCGATAGGAAGACACATTTGTTCAAGCATTTCTTTTGCGAGCAATCCACCTGCTGTGGCATGATCTATCTTTCCAGGGTCGTGTAGGGAAGGTTCCAATCCGGATGAAGCTCTGATATGTGATTGAAATTTTTCGGAGTATTTGCCTATGTCGTGCCACAGACCGCACAGCTTTCCCCACGGACCGGCACCGAAGGCTTTTGCCATCTTCTCGGCTAAGGCTGCGGTTCCCTGGCAATGGTCTTCTACGGATTGAGT
>JBMNUW010000172.1:0-6137 GCA_050946475.1 Prevotella sp. | reverse complement strand
TAAATAAAACATAAACCTTCAATTTCTGTCGTTGGAAAGAAGATAAAACAAATAGGCTGAATCCCAAAGTTGGGGTTCAGCCTGATATTTTGTTCTTTGTCTAAAGATTTATCAAACAGCAGTAAAGTTCTTGTCCTTACCTTCGTTTGGCATTCTTCTTATGACCCACCAACCAGCTACAACCTGCAGCAACAAACCGGGCCAGCCAAGTTGCCAATCCTGAAGCGGTGCTGTCGCACTACCCGTGATAAGGGCTTCGATAGCTCCTCCAATGAGTTGATAGCCTACTACCACCAGCAACAACAAGGGAAGTGTTGCCTTTTGCCACTTGGTAGCCACCACAGAAGCCACAATCGCCAATACAGTTGACTTTGCCAACAATACCGTCAGAGCATTAGCCGGTGGCATTCCGAAGAGCAAGTGGTTTATCAACGGTGAGGCTACGGCGATAAGGAGTCCCACTTTCCATCCATATTTATAAGCGCCCACAAGGGTAAAGAAATAGATGGGCAGAAAGATAAGTCCTCCTTGTGGCAGGAGATGGCAGAGTTGGGGCAACAATATGTTCCCCAAAGTAAAGAGCGCAGCCAACGACCATGATTGCCATTGAGCAAGGCTCAAATTGTATAATTCTGTTTTCGTTTGCATGTCTAAAATCTATTCGTGTTGTTTATTAATGTCATTTCCATAAAGTGCCTTTGCAGCGTGGCGACCGTTTCTTCTGCAGTCTGACAGTCTTCTACGATGTTTTCCAGCGGACAGCGGTTGTCACCTTTCGCAATGACAATCTTATCCACCAGTTCGCCATACGAGAAGTCCACGCCAGCCTCTTGAAGCAGAGGCAGAGCCTTTCGGCTCATTACCTCAGCATAGATGCTTCTCACACCGCCTACTACTGCCATTGCCGCAGCGGCTTTGCCGATTACCTTGTCCGCAATTTCCGCACCTTTGAGGCGGTCCGGGTATTGTTTCAGCAAATATTCCAGGTCGCGAACACCTTTTTTATAATACAGCGTGACGTTTCCTTTTACGTCTCTCACGACGAGCGAACAATGCTCACGCTTCAGTATTTGGCTTAAAGTCTCCACGTTTCAGATGTTCTATGAAGTCAGACAATTTTGCCATCTCTTCCGGAATCTGTATGCTCTGCGGACAATGCGGCAGACAGTGACCACATCCGATGCAATGGTCAGGCTGTCGCTCTGGCGGCACTACGCGGTCAAGACCTATCAGGTATTCCCGACGATAACGGGCATATTCCTTATTCTGCGTATCGTGAGGAAGCCGTCCCTCATTGATACATTTATTATAATGTGTGAAGATAGTCGGTATGTCCACACCCCACGGACAAGGCATGCAGTATTTGCAGTCGTTGCAGGGAATGGTCTTCAGCCCGACTATCTCCTTTGCGATGGCATACAGCATTTTCTCCTCTTCAGCCGTCAGCGGCTTGAGGGGACTGTAGTTGATGAGATTATCCTTCAGATGCTCCATGTAGGTCATTCCGCTCAACACGGTAAGCACGTCTTTGTGCGTTCCGGCATATCGGAAAGCCCATGATGCCACACTGCGCTGGGGCTCACGCTGTTTCAGTTGCTTCACGATATACTGTGGGATATTTGCCAAACGTCCGCCCAACAACGGTTCCATGATTACAGCGGGAATACCGCGTTTCTCAAGTTCACCATAGAGTACTCTGGCGTCGGTATTGAAATCGTTAATCTCATTGGCATAATCCCAGTCCAAATAGTTAAGCTCTATCTGCACAAAGTCCCAGTGATACTTGTCGTGATGATCCATCAGCCAATTGAAAGCCTCGATGTCGCCATGAAAAGAGAAACCGAGGTTTCTGATACGCCCCGCCTTCCGTTCTTCCACGAGATAGTCGATGATGCCATTGTCCACATAGCGGCTCTTGAACTGTTCGAAGCCACCCATGCCAACGCCGTGCAGCAGATAATAGTCTATATAGTCTGTCTGCAAAGCCTTCATCGAGTTATGATACATCTCTATGGAAGCACTCTTGCTCCATGTCTCCTCAGAGAAATTGCTGAGCTTGGTGGCGATGAAGTAACTCTTTCGCGGATGGCGCTTGAGCGCAATACCGGTGGCCTGTTCCGACATACCCTTGCTATAGGCAGGTGATGTGTCGAAATAGTTTACTCCATGCTCCAAAGCATAATCCACCAATTTATTAATCATCTTCTGATCCAAAGGAGCATCGTTGTCTCGTCCGGACCTACCACCACCCACGGTGGGCAGACGCATCATGCCATAGCCCAACAATGACACACGATCCTTTGTAGTTGGATTGATACGGTAGGTCATCTTTCCCTTGGGCGGTTCCACTTGGTTCTCATAGTCGTCGCCAGTCACATTTGTGTTCTTTGGCTTACAACCAGCCAATGCGGCAGCAGTGGCCACGCCACCTGCCGTCAGTGTCTTTAGAAATGACCGTCTATTGATATTCTTACTCATATCTCTACATGTTAAATATTCTTATGTACCTCATGTCCCTCCACGTGAATTGCACTGAATGGACGAGCCGGGCAGACATACTCACAGGCACCGCAGCCGATGCAACGGGCTTCGTTCACTGCCGGTACCATCGGCGATGACATGTCATCAGCCTTCAAGGGTACCATTTCAATGGCACCGGAGGGACAGTGGCGGGCACAGTTGCCGCAACTAACCTTATCGATCACTGCAACACAATTGTGCATAATCCAAACGGCATGTCCAATCTGCGTGCTCGACTTTTCTGCTTTTGTGATAGGCTTGATAGCACCTGTAGGACATACTTCCGAACAGCGGGTACACTCCGGACGGCAATATCCGCGCTCATAACTCATAGTGGGCTGCATCAGAGAGCTCAGTTCGGTAGAAGGACGTAACACTCCATTGGGACATTCTGCCACACAAAGCTGGCAGGCAGTGCAATGCTGGGCAAAGTGGTCAGCACTCCACGAACCCGGAGGAGTGAGCGGTGTGTGTCGTTTCGGAGCTACTTTCTTCTCTATCACGGCAAGACCGCCATCCACCTTCTTGTCTTTCTGAGCCATAGCGGCAGCCGACGTTGCCATAGCGGCAGCGACAAGGAAGGTTCTTCGTCCGGTGTCTAAAGTTTCTGTTTTCTCTTGTTGAACGGCAGACTTTGTTTCGTCTTTTGTTGTCATATCCGTCTGTTGTGTTGACTGTTCGCTCTTCTTGTGAGCATGACAATAATGAAGGGCATTAAATGCACATTGCTCCAAACAGTCACCACAAGCAACACAACGCGAATAGTCTACAGAGTGAGTCTTGAAGTCGATGCAAGATGCCTTACAGTTACGGGAGCATTTTCCACATTTTCTGCAAGCCTCTTCATCAAAATGAATCTTGAACCAAGAAAATCTTGAAAGGAATCCTAACACTGTACCTACCGGACAGATAGTGTTGCACCATGTTCTGCCATTGCGCCATGCTAAGACAGCAACAACCACAAAGGTCACTGCTGCAATGATGAATGTAGGCAGAGAGCGCATCCATAAGTCGGTATGGTAGAAAGCATAACTGTCCATACTGGCAGAAATTGAAGCAAACAGGTTGTTGCCGAATATCCAAACGGGCTGCAACAGGTTCTGGGCGATTCGTCCGAATGCAGAATACGGTGCTATTAATATGGCTATCTGCGATAAACCAGCCACAAATAGCACAACAAATGCAGCGAGCACAACATATCGCAATCCATTCTTAGCCTTAGAATAGCTGTATGGATTACGTTTACGTATGCGCCCCAATCGTGCGATGATGTCCTGCAATACGCCCATCGGACAAATGATGGAACAGTAAACTCGTCCGAAAACAAGTGTCAGCAGTACCAAAAATACGACGATACCCACATTGAGGGCGAGTACTGCCGGCAGGAACTGTATCTTCGCCAGCCATCCGGTCCATGTCCGCATCGTTCCCGTAAAGTCGAGGAAGAGCAGCGTGATGCCGATGAAAAACATCAAGGCAAGGACAGTCCTTGTCTGCCGCAGGCGAAGTGCCAGTGAACAAAGCAGTCCCACAGTGATAATGCCTACCAACACTAACAACAGAATATGTGTTGGCGAACCGCTGTGAGGAGCAGATCCTCCTATAGTCATTGAAAAGATTAAATGTGTCAGCTCACAGAGCAATGCCACGAGGAGGACGAGGATTGCATAGAGCTTTAGGTTCTTAGATTTCTTCTGCATGTTTATTTTTGTTTGTTTCTTTTACGATGAGGATGCTCGCCTCATATAGCATCCAGATTGGCAATGCCACTATAAAGAGTGTGAATGCATCTGAAGTAGGTGTGATGACTGCTGCCAGCACGAGTATCACCACAATGGCATGTTTCCTGTAGCGCCTCATCCATGAAGCATTCATTAGTCCGAAAGCTGCTAACAGCCAACTGAGCACTGGTATCTCAAACACAATGCCGAATGTGATGCTCATAGTGAGTAAAGTGTCCATATAACTTTGCAGCGACAGCATGTTACCTACATCCGGACTTACAGAGTAAGTGGCGAGGAAACGTACCGTCAACGGAAAGACGATAAAGTAGTTGGCAAGCAGTCCCACGATGAACATGGCATAACCCGCAACGACCAGTCTTGTGGCGTATCTTCGCTCATGGGCATAAAGTCCGGGGGCTATGAATCGGTAGAGCACATAAAGCACATAAGGCGATGCTCCTACCAGTCCGAAGAGCATGGATGTTTTTACGTGGATAGCAAATTGCTCAGTGATGCCGATGTTGACCAGTTTGATATCGAACGGTTCGACGCCAATGAGCCGGTAACTGATGAAATCTGAATTCTTCGGGGCCAGTACGATATCGAACATGACCTCTTTGAAACAGAAAAATAAAGCAGAAAAAGCAAGCCATACCAAGATGATACGTATGATGTCTGAGCGCAACACGTCCAAGTGGTCCCAGAAAGTCATATTCTCCTCATTGGTCATAACTTACTTATTTTCTTTTTTCTTTTCGTCCGGTTCCTTGTCGTTTTCGACAACGTTGTTCATTTCATCTTTAAAGTTCTTTACGCCCTTTCCTAATCCTTTCATCAGTTCGGGAATTTTCTTGCCTCCAAAGAGCAACAGAATAATAAGGGCGATGATAATTATTTCCTGTGTTCCTATCATATTGTGTGAAAATTAATTTGTGATACTATATCGTTTATCCTCTATATATTTTTTTCTTCCAACGCCGATTGAATAAATATTCAGTCGGCGTTGTTGTAGAATGATAGAGTTTATTCAATCGTCCGAATGACACGTGCAGGATTGCCAACCACAATGGTATTTTCAGGTACGTCCTTGGTCACAACCGCACAAGAGCCCACAACAGCATTATCGCCAATTGTCACTCCCGGCAAGACAGTAGCTCCTGCACCTATCCACACGTTCTTACCAATGGCGATGGGCTTGCATCGAAGCACCATACGGTTTTGAAGGTCATGGTTGTCGGTAAGCAGTTGCACGTTGGGTCCAATCATTGTTCCGTCAGAGATTGTAATGCCGCCGGCAGCCATCATCGTCAGACTATGATTAATGAATACACGATGACCGAGGCGAACAGAACAGGCATAATCCACCTGAAAGGGTGGCAGAATACTGGAGTCGGCAGGCAGTCCCTCACCAAAAAGTTCGGTAAAGGCTTTCTTCGTATCTTCGGAGCCTGGTACAGCGCTGTTTATGGTGTGGCAGAGCTTTGCGCAACGCATCATTTCGGCTACAGCGTCTGCATATTCAGGCGTCTGCATATCGACGGCTTCACCCGCTCTTAACCTTTCAAAAATATTCTTTTCCATGTTCTTTTTAAATTATATTATTCTCGACCCCAAAGTTACAAATGACTGGAATAAGAACCCTAGTAAATAACGGAACTAAAATGGTACAAATTGCAGAAGTTTGCAATTTAAAGTCAAAAATGTTGTGAAATAATTAGTATTGATGTTAAAATGTAAACTTAAGGCAAATAAACCTTTGAGTATTTGTTTTTTATTTAAAGAAGATGTTCGAAGTATTCAATCATCAACCATCCTTTCTCCAACCTTCATAGATTGGAAAAGGAGGGACCTAATTCAGTCCATTCTTTATTTCATCATATTAATCCAGTGATC
>JBMNUW010000171.1:0-6163 GCA_050946475.1 Prevotella sp. | reverse complement strand
GAATCACAAAGATTGACCACATGCTGATAGTCAGCCTTGTTATCCGGCGCAAGCGTGAGATACATGTCGGCCAGCATAGTTAGAGCTGCATCTTTTGTAGCACGGCCCAAATCCTGACTGCTATAATCCTTCTTTGCAGGCAGCAGATCGATGGCTTTGCGGCAGTCTGAGGCAATCTGGCTATACACCTCTTCTTTGGAAGCACGGGCGATCGCTGTCGGCTGACCGGGCGTGAAAGGTTTCAGGCGAAGGGGTACACCACCATAGAGGCGTACCAATACATAATAATAATGTGCACGGAGGAAGTATGCCTCACCGAGTGAGCGCTTCTGGATATTGTCACTGGCTTTGCCTTCCAAGTCGTTGATGAGAATATTGCATTGTCCAATGCCTACCCATGGGGAGCGCCACATATACAGGGCCATACCGTTGTCACTCAACGTAGTGAAGTTAGCGGCTTGCACAGTCTCCAAACCGTCTGTACCACCGCCGGCACCTACGATGCTGTTGCCGGCCACGATGTCGAGCGTCCATATACGCTGATTGTACATGTTTGATGATTGCAGAGTGCGATAGCAACCGTTTGCCATGGCTACTGCCACCGAGTCTGTAACGTCTACTTCGGGGTCGACAGTGTTCTTGGGGGTTTTGTCGAGGAAGTCATCACCACAGGAAACTAAGGCAAGTGAAGCCAGGGCGATGACACAATAATGATATATCTTATTCATAGCGGCAATCAGAAATTGAGGTTGATACCAAAGTTGAAAGTACGTGAGATGGGATAGTTGCTAAGGTCTATGCCATTGATGCCCACCTCCGGATCAAAACCTGAGTAGCCAGTGATGGTAGCAACATTCTCACAGGAGAAGATGAGGCGTGCTGAAGACAGAGACAGCGCGCGAAGCCATGTGGCAGGCAGGCTATAGGAAAGGGAAATGTTTTTCAAACGCAAATAAGAGCCGCTTTCTACATAACGGTCAGAAACGCGGTTGTTGCCATTGGGGTCTCCATAGACGGCACGAGGCATAGAGGTACTGGTACCTTCTCCGTGCCAGCGTCCGAGTACATCGGTGAGCTGGTTGTAGGCAGCGGACATTCCCATGAGGTCGATGTTGTTGGCATTGAAGATCTTATTGCCAGCCACACCTTGAAGATACACGCTCAACTCCAAGCCCTTCCAGGAAACCATATTGTTGATAGAGAAGAGGTGAGCCGGATTAGGATTGCCGATGACCGTACGATCCTTTTCATTGATGACACCATCGTTGTTGAGGTCACGGAAGCGTATGTCGCCAGGTTCAGCACCTGTTTGCACGGCATGCTCCTCTACCTCTTTCTGGTTCTGGAAGATTCCGTCTGTGACATAACCATAGAACACGTTGATGGGATACCCTTTTGCCAGCATCGTAACATAAGAGTTGTTGATCTGGTTGATGTAGTAGGGTACGCTGCTGTTGAGATTGTCGATCTTATTGCGGTTGTAGGTATAGGAAACACTTGTCTCCCATCCCGGATGAGCCTGACTTTCCTTGAAGTTGATGGTATGGAGAGAGACCTCGATACCCTTGTTCGTCACCTTGCCGGCATTGGTGTATGTCGTGCTGGTGTCCTCAAAGCCTGAAGTAATAGGAATGGAGGCTTTGACAAGCATATCAGAGGTTTTCTTCAGATAAGCATCGACGGTGAGCATTACACGAGAGTCGAAAAGGGCTGCATCGAAACCGATGTTGGTCTGTGTCACCGTCTCCCAGTGAATATCAGGATTGGACAATGTGGTGGAGATGAGAGCAGTTTGCTCCACGCCATCAGCGCCGAAAGGATATACACTGGTATTGTATGTAGCTAAATAACCATAGTTGCCCACACTGGCCTGACTACCCGTCTGGCCGTAGCCGGCACGTATCTTAAGGTCAGAAAGGATAGGATTGGGCTTGTACCATTTTTCTTCGGTAAGACGCCAGGCCAAAGATACGGAGGGGAAGGTGCCCCAACGGTGGCTGCGTCCGAAACGGCTTGAACCGTCACGGCGTATGGTAGCTGTAACTAAATAGCGGTTCATGTAGTCATAGTTGGCACGCGCCATATAGGAGAAGAGGGACCATTCTGTGGTGTTGCCGCCCATTGACTCCATCTTCTGGCCATTATCCATCTCGTGCACATTCTCAAACGAGAAAATGTTTTTTTGTGCATTGAGATAGTTATAGTTGTTCCACTGGGCTGACGTACCGGCCATAACATTCAGATGGTGCTTCCCCCAAAAAGTGTGATCGAAGGTGAAGTAGTTGTCCCACAGATATGTAAACGACTTGTTGTTGCTCTGATAGCGGGAAGCCTGAACAACGGGCGTGGGCTTCCAATTGTAGGCAGGAGTGAAGTTGTCATAATCCCAGAATTTTGCATCAAGTCCGAATGTGGTCTTGAACTTCAGCCATGATGTCAGTGAGGCTTCACCAGAGATGTTGCCCAACAGATTGTATCCCTTAGTCTTGTGGATATCGGTCACCGTGGGGCCAACAGGGTTACGTGTAGAACCGTACCACAGGGAGTTACCCTCCGGACCAGACCAATTGCCACCGTCATCTTTAACTGGCAATACAGGCAGTGCACGATAAGTGGATCCGAGGTCATAACTTCCTTGCTCTTTCAGATCGGCACTCATCGAGAGGTTGGTGCTGACCTTCAGCCAGTCGAGTACTTGTGCGTCCAGATTGTCTTGGAAAGTATAACGTCGGTAGTTTACGCTGCGCACGGTGCCACTTTGCTTTTGGAAGCCTCCGGAAACATAGTAGTTGATCTTGTCAGAACCACCCGTGTAGCTAAGCGTATAATTTTGGAGATACCCTGTACGGAACATCTCATCAACCCAGTTCGTACCCTCGCCGAGTGATACGGGGTTAGTCCAAAGAGGGTTGGCGGCATTGCCAGAGTTGGTCATCATATCGTTGCTGAGAGCTGCATATTCTGCAGCGTTGAGCAGGTGAGGTTTCTTTGTAGCGTGCTGGGCAGAGAGATTCATGTTCAGTATCAGGTGTCCGCGACCGTCTTTACCCTTCATCGTAGTAATGAGAATGACGCCGTTGGCACCGCGTGAACCGTAGATGGCCGTAGCGGAAGCATCCTTGAGAACGTCGATGCGCTCTATGTCTGCCATGTTGAGATTGTTAAGCCCTAAATCAGTGGGGACTCCATCAATGACAACGAGCGGGTCGCAGTTGTTAATAGAACCCAAACCACGGATTTTAATGGACACGTTATCACCTGGCTTACCGGCATCAATGACTTGCAGGCCTGACACCTTTCCCTGAAGGGCCTGCCCAAGGTTAGCTACGGGCTGGTCTTTTAAGTCTTTGTTGGCTAAGGAACCGACAGCTCCGGTAAGGTCACGCTTGCGCATGGTACCATAACCAACCACCACGACTTCGCTGAGCTGCTGGTTGTCCTCCACAAGTACAATGTCAACATTGTTCTTGCCATTCAAGGGTACATCCTTTTCCTTGTAACCCATATAAGTAAATGACAGTGTACTGTTAGCGGGTACCGAAAGGGTAAACGCGCCATTGAGATCCGTTACGGTGGCATTCTTCGTACCTTTCTGTACCACGCTTGCCCCAATGATGGTCTCACCACTTGCGTCCTTGACGACTCCATGTACTTGTATGTTCTGCGCTGTGATGTCGAGAGACAACATCGCGGCAAACAAGCCAAGCACGACTCTTTTGTGAATTGTCATTTTGTGCATATAAGAATTAGGTTTTTATGAAAATTAATCTTTGTAAGATTTCGATTGCAAAGTTAACCGTTATTAGCACAAGATGTAATGACAAGTAAGGGGGAAGTAGATTAATTTAAAATGTTAATATATATAATACACTAATAATGAGTGATATATGAATATAATAGAAGATAGGCAAAGTAGAATATTATAAGAATAAAAAACGCCTAATGTAGGCGTTATACGGTGAAAACCGTTACTTAATGACCGTTCCGATCTTCATGACATCCTCTTCAAACGATTCCTTATTGATGGCCCAGTTTTTCACACGTGAACGATAGTTGTAGATGGTTTGTGGAGAATAGAAAAGCACGGAGGCGATCTCGCTACTCTCTTTTACACCGAGCCTGATGAGTGCGTAAATACGCTGCTCGGAAGTCAGAGAGTGATTGTCGGAAGCCACGATACAGTGTGCAGGCTCAAGCAATGCGTTGAGCTCAGTAGTGAAAGTCGGATAGAGATCAAGGAACGCCTTGTCGAACCGGTTTCGGAATACCTCTGCCTCCTCTTCTGACAGCCTTGACGAAGAGACGGCGCTAAGCAATTCATTGACTTGATTGGCCTTGATCTTGCGTCGCACAAAGGTCTGATAATGGGCGAGTCGGTCAATAAACTTAGCGCAAAGGTCTATATATAATTTTGCCAGCCGCTCCCGTTTGCGGTTGGTATCAACAAGCATCGTGTTTACTTTGGCAAGTTTGGAGTTGAGTTCTGTAAGTTTGAAATTGAGTTCTGTAAGTTTAGAGTTGCTTTGCGAAAGCTGATGACGACGGTTGGTGAGCAACTTGTTCTGCCGGAAGATGAAAAGGATAGCCATCAGAGAGCCAAAGACCAAAAGCGAGATGATGACAATAGCCCATTTCAATGTATTGTTACGGTTCATCATCTGCTGTTCATAGGATGCCACAATGGTCGGCATCTTCTGTGATATTTCCAAGATACGCAGTCGTGCATTGAAGAATTTGGCATCCTCCATGGCAATGTTGATATATCTGTCTGCCCTTTCTATGTTGTCATTGTCTTCCCGAAAGAGATATGTGGCCAAATCTTGAAGCGCCAAGTTTTCACGCGTACAGCAGATGGCATCGCTGATGGCAGCCTCTATAAGGTATTGCTCATATCTTTCTTGATCACCATGGGCACTGTAGTTATTGGCGATAGCAAAAGATGCCATCGCATAGTACCTGGAGTGTTTGGAGAGCCTCCGGATGGTACGGAAATAGTAATAGAGGGCTTTTTTGTCGTTGCGCTCTACATATATATAGTATTCACCATGATAATAATCCCAGAAGGGCATCGTAGGCTCCAAGAAGGGCATCGCTTGCTTGAGAAATTCTCTTGCACGCGCAGCGTAGATAGGCGAGAATCGGTCGTCGCTGCAATAATTTGCCCAATTGGAGTAAAGAATGAAGTAAGTAAGATAATATTGTAGTTTGAGATCTTTCCCCGAACCTTCTATGTTGATATTGTCAAGCACCCCGATCGCTTCACTATAAAGGCCGCCAATGGCATAGAGTTGTGCCTGCCGGAGAAGATTGAGTTTAATATAATGATCCTTATGGAGTTTTTGAGATAGAGAGAGGGCTATGTCGACATAATAGCGTGCAGAGTCGAATTTGAATACATAATATTCGTCAAAGAGCTGGCCATAGAGACGGAGTTGTTGTTCACTGTCCGGTTGCGCTTTGAGTTGAGCTTTGAGGTAGTTGATATGCTGGAGCTTGTGTTGAGTATAGACAGGACGCTGGTCGAGGACTTCATCAAGCCGTTGCAGGTTGCGCTGGTTCGCAGCCTGAATAGTCACCGAACCGAGTGCCGGCAGCACAAAAGCTACCAGCACTCGCATCAGAGTATAACGGAATGAGCACATCTCTTCAACTGTTAAGTCTGAAGGGAGGCATGACTGCAGCCGTGTAGTACATGCTGCCGTTGAAAGCAGGACGTGAACCCAAGGCCGTCTTTCCCTTTGAAGCCTTTCCTTTGGCTGGTGAAGGCCGTTTCGGGAAGGCGGCGTTTTGCTTGAAGAGCAGGAGCGCACGGTTGATGACCGGATCATCCTGATTGAGATACTCATAGAGTGCCTGCTCGTCGAGCATGTTGTAGATGATGCGTCCGTTGATGAACTGCTCCAGGAGCGAGTGGCTCTTCTTGATGAGCAGGTTGCGGCGCTGCAGGCCATGCTTGTCGGCGTAGTCGGCGAACTGGTCGACCGTGTTCTGGTTCTTGAGATATTTCGAGAGGTCGAGCATCTGCTTGAACATCTTCATCTTCTGCCGGTTGTTGTCGGTATAGGTGAAGGCGAACTGCAAGATGAGTCCACTCATGATCGCCTGCTTGTAATACGAGGTGACATAGGTGGTGTCCTCCGGAACGAAGATGTCCGGCGTGATG
>JBMNUW010000170.1:0-6184 GCA_050946475.1 Prevotella sp. | reverse complement strand
AAAATTTTATGTGATTTACTAATGTATTAAGAAAGCAAAGGGTGGGGCATGAAGCCTCACCCTTTTTCATAATAATAATTAAGATTGTTTTTTATGGATGTCTGTTGTATTTCTTTTCCTCTATAATGGATATTCTCATAATCGTTATTTGAAGATGTGAGTACAATTTAAATAGATACGAGTTCCAGATTTCCTCCCAAACTACTCTGTAGAAAACTATCTCCAAACAGACACTTTATCCACAAAGGCACCGAGCTGGTCGATTTTGGCCTCACGGGGGAAATAAACGGGCTCATTCTTCTGCAAGGGCAAGATGCGGAGCTCTAACTCTGTGATGTTTTTGGGCAATCTCCAGAGTCCATAGAGCATAGGTCGACCATTGTAGAAGTTGTCCTCAATGAGCTTTCCGTCAGCATAGAGACGGGCACAGTCACCGCGATAATCTATACGCAACACCACGCTATCCTTGGGCAGATTCGTGATTTTGAAGACCGTGGCCTGTTCGAAGTCTGCATCGGTAGGCTCTTCTGCCGCCTTTGCCACGCCGATGCTGATGGTGCGGCTGGCCTTACCGTCCTTCACCTTCTCTACGGTCACCTGGCTTTCCATGGGTTGTAGAGGCTGGATACTGTCGGCGAGGAATAAGCGTGAAGCCTGGTCGGGCGTGAGGAGATAGTAGTTTTTATAGATGGGTCTGGCAGTGCCGCGAGCTTTGACATTTCGCATCACTTTGTTGCCAAAACTGATTTCCGTAGGGATTCCCTCAATCTGCGAGAGATAAATTTTGCCGTCGCGTTTGGCAATGAGTTGTGCAGTGGCATAACGGATGCCATCGATGTTGACCGGGAAAATGGCCATGGCACCAGCAGGTACTGTGACGGGGCGACTGGGGAACTTTACACCGCATACATTCCATTGAATGCCTTTCTTTGCCTTGAGGTTTTGGAACCGCTCATAGTTGTTCACGAATACGAAAGCTTGATTGCCCTTGCTGCGATAAGACCAGCGCAGATGACTGTCGTCTCCCTGCTTGATGTCTTGCGGGCAGGGGAACGTGGCCTTCATGGGTGCCAGCGTCTCGGCCCAGTCGTGCATGAAGAGGTGGATGCGTCGAAGTGAGAAGAACTGCGGGTTGCGTTGGCCGAACTCTCCGAGCGGTGCCTGGAAGTCGTAGGTCTTCACCGGCAGGTCGTTGTAGTTGGTTGCTAATGTGGCCTGCTTTTCGTTGAGATAGGTCAGCCCTTCCGGATTTGTTCCGCCGTGATACATGTAATAGCCCAAAAGATTACTACCCGACCCCAGTTTAACCAAAGCCATTGAATAGGCATCCTCCGGGTAGAGATAGACGCGACGATGATATGACGTCATCATTCCGCCTCCGAGTTCACAGGTGAAATACGGATATTCATTATTTGCTGTGCTGCGAGTTCCGTTCTTATAGTTCAGTTGTTCCGAGGCGATGGCGACTGAAGAGCGATAACCTTTGAAGTTGAAAGCCTGGTAATATTTACCGACCCCTTCCTTGATTGAGCGGTCCCAGAATCCGTCGGCATAGTCGCCGAAAAGAGGCAGCATCTCGCCATAGGGCATCGGCGTGCTCAGTCCCGGCCAACCCGTGCGAGTGTAGAAGGGCAGATCGAAGCCGCACTCTAAGGCTATCTTCTTCAGTGTAAGAAGATAGCTGGCAGGACCGCCAAATTCATTGTCGAACTGGCAGGCCACCACGGGTCCGCCGTCTTTCCATTGCAGACCTTCTATCTGCGTGAAAATTTGTCGGTAGAGCGAACGCACGTAGCTTAGGAACTGCGGGTCTTCAGACCGTGTCTTACAACCCGATGTGAGCACCCAGTCAGGGATGCCGCCGCCACGAACCTCACCATGACAGAAGGGACCCACGCGCAGGATGACGGGAAGGTTTTCCTCCTTGCAGAGTTCCAGAAAGTGTCGCAAATTGCGCTGACCGTCCCAGCGGAACACCCCCTGCTGCTCTTCAATGTGGTTCCAGAATACGTAGGTGGCAATCATGGTGATGCCACCAGCTTTCATATCTCTGAGGGCAGGCAGCCATTCGGCAACAGGCAGTCGCGAATAGTGTATCTCGCCCATTACGGGTATCACGCGATGTCCGCCAATAATGAGGCTCTGAGAGTCCCACTTCACCTCTGGCTGCTGAGCTTTGGCAGAGGGAAGACAAAGGGCTAATAAGTATAGTAGCAAGAAGGTCTTAGACCATCGGATAGTTTCAGAGAGTTGGAAGATTTTTAGTTTCATGATTAAATCTGTTTAATTGGTTTGTTATTCGGCATGGAAATAAAGATTTACCGGTCCCATCAATCCCGATTTTACCAAAGGTGTCCGGGTGGTGAAAAATTTGAAAGAAGACAAGGTGTATCTTTTTTTCGAAGGTCTTGCCTCTCCATTCTTCAACCAATCGGGTATCGACTTCATGAACCGGCCTATCGGAGGATTGCCTGGAGCATAAGAGTAGTGCAACATCTCAGCCCACTCAACATCATCTTCTTCAAATTCGTCCCCTACCATGCGGTTTATCCACAGGTTGGTAACTTCAACCTTCAACTGATTCTTACCCGTGCGCAACCATTTGGAGACATCAATCTTAAACGGAGGCTTCCACAGCGCATCAAGTCGGTGTCCATTGATAGTGACCACTGCACAATTCTTTACTTCTCCCAGCGACAGCCAACATGCATCCTTTGTTTTCATAAGTTTGCGTGGCACTTGAAAAGTCGTCATGTAAGTAGCAGTACCCGAATAGTATTTTATACCTGGAACTTCACTTTCATTCCAAGGTTTCAGTTCCTTTATTCTGTATGAACCGGGAGCACCCATGTCCTGATTAAATGTCACGGTCCACTCTGAGCGTATTGGCAGACTGTCATGAATGAGAACTTCCGTATTTCGAAGTCCTGGCGTAGATGAAAGAGTGTCCTGTCTCAGTATCACGAAGACTGAACCGTGGGGATCGAAGGGAATATCAACGTAGGTGTATCCGTCGGAATAATCCCATGAACAGGGAATTTCTCTCTTGCCGGTGTCAGGATGCAACAACTCGGGACTCTTGTTTTTACCTCTTAGTTGGACCCTTGCTGTAAGACTACGAGAGGTTGTATTAGCTATGAAATAGATGTCTGTTCCTAAATCTTTGCGATGTATCCAGCGCATTCCGTTTTTGTCAGTAGAAAAGTCTGCATTCACCTTGAGTTTCTTCAGAGCTTGGGCCAAATTCATATTGGAGATTACCAGGCCTTTACCAACATGGTGAAGCGAAGTGCTGTCTTGCCAGAGCTCATTGGCAATTTCAGCTAACTCATTTCTGTTTTCTGTCAGTTTATGTAATCCTGTAACGTCATTGAACTTAGTGCCAAACACACATGCACCATCATTAACAAGCTCACGAACTTTGCGGGCTGCTTCTATGCTGAGAATTCCATTGTCTGGAAGCACCAGGAGGCTGTAACTCATTCCGTCTGGTAAAATCAGTCTACCATCTTTGACCGACATACCATTTAAAAATGCTTTTTCGCCAATGATATCTGAAGAATAACCCGTGGGCGTGTCTCTCTTGTCCTTACCGTTCAGAAAGCAGATGTCTGCCACATATACGCCTCTTTGCAACAGGGCCTGGCAACGAGAGAAATAGTCGAACAAGGGTTTGGCGCCAACGTCCCACCAAGTCTGATTCTCGGTGAATTGTGTTCCCCACATGCCAAAAGTCATACCCGGTTTGACGTTCTTCCATGGACAAACCGTTGCTGCATGAAGCATAAACCGATTGATGCCGCCACAATATGCAATGTCGGCTACCGACTTGAGCGAATAAGGATCGTCGCCCCATGCATCCACGGGCCAACAAGTAAACGCTTCGCCAGTCAATATTCTATGCCCTGTGGTGTGAGCTGCAGATGCTATTTGTTCCAGTGTGTTCCACCCCCACGTATCAGGATGTGTCCAGAACTCCCCGCTCAAAGAGAAATTTCCCGATGCGGATACCTTCTGCGTGTCTATCGTTGGGCCATAGGGCTGGATTAGTAATTTCATGCCTGGATATTGGCTCACCTTCAAGCCCATATATGCATAATAGTTTTCTGCAAAGAGGTCAGTGATGGTTTCATTATAATCGTAGAGAAAACGTTGAGACAGATCTTTGCTTCCAATGGTTTTACCGGTGAGTACCGGCAACCACTTCCGCAGAGAATATCCTCGTCGAGACATGAACTCGTCTTCCATATTCTCTGTCCAGTTTTGTGCTCCAGCCTCATAACTGTCTATTTCCAGCATGTTGAATGTAGAGCCGTTCTTGTCGGGTGACAAATTGAGGAGCATTGAGGGATATCCGTCCCAAAAGGCATCCAAAGCCCTGCGGCTCATCTTGTCACATTCCAGCCCTGTACCACTCACTGGAGCTGTGGCAGAATTGGTCTGACCGGTAGTGGTGTGACCGATTCTCAGAACAATCCATTCGCCTGCGGGAACTTTCCATTGCAGCTTCCCTGATTTATTCATCTGTCCTGTTACATCGACGACCTCATTCTGTTTCACTATCGGTTTGTCAGGCAGAGCGATGACCGCAATGTCTTCATAATAGTTCCACTTAGAATCAACCTCAGGTCTGGGCAGAACCATGCTGACCGTCCGGGAGCCATGGAGCGGGGTCTCGGACCATACTATCTTCTGCATGGAGTTTTCCACCTTAACATTCGGATAGCCGCTCGATGACCACCCGGGACAATTGTGTGTGCCAAACGTAAGACCGAGCCTTTGACACTCATTCATGGCAAATCGCATTAACGAGCACCAGTTTTCTGAGCCAATGGCATTGGTTGTGTCACAGACAAGCGTCTGGTCCTTGCCTCCGATTTGGAAGTTATGCACTCCTGCTATACCCGCTTTTTTATAGGCTTCCAATTCCTGCGTTATGGCTTCTCTTGTGACCAGTCCGTCCATCCATTGCCAAATCATCAAGGGTTTTGCCTCTGTTGGAGGATTGGCAAAGTCGCTAAAGAGACTTTGGGCATTCGATACCGTAACGGTAAGAATGAAAAAGAAAATTGACGAGAAAATATATCGCATGAGAAATATATTATGGTTTGTAGATGCAAATATAATATGATTCAAACAGTTCTTGAAATCAGAAGTTGTTTTTTTCAAATGCCTTCATGATTTTTGTAGGTCGATGATTGCGGAAAGCACCGAGTTTATAGTTTTGTTCAAGTTCGGGGGCCCAATAGAAGAGTCCATGACAATGGCCATTGGTCTTTGTACGCAGGGCACGGATGAACTTCGTGATGAACTGATAACCATCCTCGGGCCGGTCTGCATCATAGCCTGTTTCCACTACAATGGTTTCTTTACCGAATTTCTTCCACATGCCATTGATGTTAGCTACACAATCGATGATAGAATGGTCGTCTTCAGCCTCCAGGTTTTGTTGTTGATCCCAATAGGGATAACAACTCATGCCTATCATGTCATAATCGACTCCGTATTTCTTAAAAGCGTTGAAGATGCGGTTATAGCGGATGGGATCTGCGCCCCCATCAAGGTGTATGATGCGTTTCGCATCCGGATATACAGCTTTCGATGCCTTACATCCAGCCTGGGTAAGTCCGGCATATTGTTCCATGTTGTCTTCGCTTCTGCCCATGGGCCACAGCATGCCATGAGTGGTTTCGTTGCCTATCTCAACCCATCTTACATCGATATCATTCTTTTTGAATAAAGTGAGAACGGCAGTGGTATGGTCGGCTACCGCTTTTATCATCTGTTCATAGCTATAGTTTTTCCATGCCTTGGGAATGTTCTGTTGACCGGGGTCTGCCCAATAGTCACTATAGTGAAAACACATCATGACCGGCATGTGGAGCTTCTTTGCCCGCTTAGCCAGCACGAGTTGATCTTCCATGGAACACCAACCATCCTTAGGATTCACCCAAATGCGTAACCTGACGGCATTGAGACCCATATCGTGCATCATACTGACTTCTTCTTGCTCTTTGCCCTGGAAGTTATAAATGGCATAGCCCTTGCGCTCATTCATCGTTGCTCCAGAAACGTCAGCACCGAGCCAGAAAGGCTCCCCGCCTTGTACCTGAATCACGGATACAAGACAGAGAGCAAAATATACTAACATTCTATCACCTATATTCATTGAATTCTATTTTAT
>JBMNUW010000169.1:0-6228 GCA_050946475.1 Prevotella sp. | reverse complement strand
CACTAATTAGCCATGTCTTTCTGCGTAATTCCTTTAAAGACCAAAAATAAAACTGTTTGTTATATGCGGAATTTATTTGCCATATTATTTTTGTTCGTCACGTTGATACCTTGCGCCGCTACAGGAATAGATATTCAAGAGGAAGAAAGCGATATGGAAAGAACTGTCGGCAAAGACACTTTGCGGAAAGACACGCTGAAAACAGTAAAGTTGAATGGAGTCACTGTTACCTCCAGTCAAAAGATTCACAAATCGGAAGCAGATGTCTACATTCCTACCATCCTCCAAAAGAAAGTCTCCATGGATGGATATGACCTGCTGAAGAATATGGCAATACCCCAGCTTGACATTGACGCGCTCAGCAATGTGACCAAATCACACGGCAAGGCTGTTACCTTTGTCGTGGATGGGCACATCGTAACAAATCTTGATGACATCAAACAGCTTTCTCCGCGGGACATTCTAAAGGTGGAATACAATGGAATGCCCACCGGAGAGTATGCCCGGTACGACTGCATTGTCGCCTTTACGACAAAACACAGGGACAGAGGTGGAAACATCATGATTGGCGGACAACAGGCCCTGAACAAAAAAGAAGGGGAATATAATGGCGTAGTAAGATTCTACCGTCATGGTAATGAACATAGCTTCTCATATAGTGAATCCTACTCACATGATGACGACTCATATATCACGTAGTCGGAGCATTTTGTCTATCCCAATGGAGACGAATTGGAGAAGGACCTATCCTCCGATGCATACAACAGCAAGAACAGGACGAGAAATATGTTCTACAATTATCATTATTATGGAGACTCTACCACTCTGAACCTTCGGGCTGGCTACTCGTTCCACAAACCAGAGACAGCAACAGACTATCAGACAGACTATACGGGCTGGTTTAGCAAGAGCATCCTGTCGCAAGAGCAAAGTGACGAGCACTCATACTCGCCCTAGCTTTCATTCAGTGGAAATTTCAAATTAGACAAGGGACAAAAAATCAGAGTCAGAGGCTCTCTGAACTATTCCAACAACAGGTACAATTATCTCCTGAAGGAAGGCAGCTATGAGAACACCAATAACTCTAAGGAGCATTTCTGGCTCTTCGTTCTTGGAAGTTCCTATACCAAATCTCTGCGGAGGAACTGGAAGATAAGCGGTTCAATATTTAACTTCACCAATATTTTCCATACTCGTTATCTGCTCAATGATGAACCTGTCAAGAACGAGCTTTCAAACTCGGAGACACTATACGAATTGGGCGTTTCCAAGCTGTGGCCTAAACTTTACGCTTCATTGGACGGCGGTCTCAGTCAGTTGTACTACAAGACAGAAGGGCAGAAAAAGAAACTTCGCTTAAGCCCCAGGGCAGAGGTGACGCTGAAATATACATTCACGCCTCATCTGTATTTACAGTACAGAAGTCAGGTAGCAAACAGCCATCCCACTATGGACTTGTACAACAACGTTGAACAGGAAATTGATACTGTTCAGAAGAGGCGCGGTAATCCCAATATGAAGCCGACAACCATTGTAGCCAACAGGCTGGATGTCAATTACGACTTAGGACACTGGTCTTTCTATGCGATGTACGACATGTTTATCAGCTGGAAAAATAATGGAGAATATGTGGATTATGAAGACGGCTACTTCATCCATTCTTATCTTACAGAGGGACATTATTACTATACGAACCCTGAAATAGGAATGAGCTATTCCAATCATGGGTTATTACTGAAAACAAGATTCGGTCTTGAGCACTATCAGGTAACAGGCAGGAATGGTGTTGAAGATACCGAGTGGTATGATAAGTCGTCCGTTTCATACTCCCTTAACTCTCTGAGCCTCGGTCTGTATTACTCCACCTGTCAGCATGGAGTATATGCCACGCTGGAACAATGGTTCAACAGCGCCGTGTACGGAATGACCTTGTCGTACAACTACAAAGGATTGTCTGTGCGTGCCGGAGTTCAGAATCCATTTACAGATTATAAGCGGCATCAAGTTCTGATCTGTGAGAACTACACCAAACACCGGTTCACCCGAGACAATCTCCAAGGCAAGTATCTATATGTGAAATTGTCCTACACATTGAACTTCGGAAATAAGAAGCATAAGTACAGTGAGATGAATAATGATGTTAATTTCAATTCCGCTATCATGAAGAACGGGCTGTAAAATCAACGTGTGAGTCCAATGAATTTAAATTTAAAAGAGTGTTAGTTTCCTTTCAGAGATGTAAGTAAAATAATCTCTTGCCAAGATAACCCCGTGTGGAAAGTAAACTTTCATAAGAAGTAGAGATTGTCATCCCTGTATATAATCGGTTAAAAGAGAGGCAGCTATCAGTTCAACACTTGATAGCTGCCTGTCTTTTATTCTTTAATAAATTTGACCTTGTGCCCTTACTTATTCATATTGATGATTTTGTTAAGCTGTTGGGCGAAATCCTTGTCGCTGGGGCGGAAAGCGTCGGCATCGGCAATGGTCCCGTCAGCATTGATTACCATAAACCGCGGAATCGCATTGATGCCATAGGCTTTGGAAAGAACTGCATTCTGGTCTTTGTCAACACGGAACTGAAGCCATGAGGGCTTGTCCTTTGCCAGTTTGTTTTTCCATGCGTTGATGTTCTCGTCAAGAGAAATGCTGATGAACTGAACCTTGTCGTTCCCTGCAAACTCCTTGACACGCTCAGCCAGATGCGGTATCTCAGCACAACAGGGACCGCACCAGGTAGCCCAGCAGTCGATATACAATGTCTTACCTCGGAAATCGGACAGTTGGTGTAACTTGCCCTCCAGGTCATAGAAGGAGAAGTTGGTTGCCATCATTCCCTGTTTGGTCTTTTTGATGGCGCTCACCTTATCTTGATATTTCCGGATGAGACTACTGTCGGCATAGGCACAGAAGGGCTTCCAGAATACATCAATGTCTTTGAAGTTCTTGCCATAATTCAGTGTTGCCTTGGCACATTGGTCGAGCAGGGCGTGCTTCACGTCGGCATCGGTGATGAGCTTCTTCATGGCCTTGATATATTCCACGCCATACAAGGAAGTGTCGTGTCCCCACAGCGAGTCGGTCCATTCCGGAACGGCATTATCTACCACACGTTGGGGCAGATAGTTGTAGAGCGATCGCCAGTCGTTGGTCGTTATTTTCGCCAGCATCTGTTTGTATTCCGGTTTCTTACTTGTGGTGAGTCGCATGGAGAAATTGAGCAGTGCGTCATCGTTCAGTTTGCTGAGGAAGTCGCGCAGTTCCTTGTCTTTCACCTTCTTTAGTTGCTTAGTGAGCCGTGCATGTCCCTCACTGAGCATTTTTTGTTTCTGCTCGGTTGTAAGTGTGTCCGGCTCATCCTCGAAGGGAAAGAACGTCTCATAGTCGTAGAGTCGGATATAATCGCGCATGAGACTTGCGGCAGCTTGATTATCACCATCATAGTCTACCCATGTCTTTCCGTTCTTCCTCGTGGCAGTTACTTTTAGGTTCCTTCCGGGTTGCAACAGCATACCCCACATCGTGTCATCGCCCAAATAGAGATAGGCGGGACAGAACGGCATGGATGTTAGTTTATCGGCGGAGAAAGTGAAACGTCCCAAAGAGTCACACTCCAGACGGGTGGAAATACCGTCGAATCGGCTTCCGCCCCGTTCAGGATTGTACACCAGGTAGGCGCGGCGGCTCAACAGAGTATCGGCAATGGAGCCAGATAGCATCTGACCCCATGCGCACGATACGGTGAGTAAAAAAAGAGAGATTAAAATGGAAAATCTTTTATTCATAGTTTTGTGTTAATGTCGAGTTATATCGGGTTGCATTTGCCGGGAAGGGGAATATCCACAGCTTCGAATCGGGTGCAATGCTGAATGACCTGGTCTCTCCATTGGTCAGCGGCATGGTGCGGGTAATGGTCTTCTTGTAATCGTCCTCACTGTTCCACCGCTTGTCATCGAAGAAATTATTATAGGTGGCGATGCATTCAATACGCTTTGCCTTCTGAAGCAAAGCCATTGCCTCTTTTTCAGTTGAGGCGGTAAAATCAGCATACTTGTCGGGGTCGATGCGATACTTGCGTACCTTGTTCACCAGGTCGAGCCCTTTCTGTATCTCACCCGTGCGGATGTAGCACTCGGCAGCGAGATAGTACATCTGTTCGGCAGTGATGCCCCAGTTGTTCCAATAGAGACCGAACGAGGAGCAATAGCGGCTGCCCTTGACCCCGCTGAGCAGTTCTCCATAGTAGTCGTCCCAGAAGGGATAGCCCCAGTCCTGGGCATAGTCCATGACGAGGTCGCCGTCCTCAAACTGGTCGAGGGTCTCGAGCGAGAGCGTTTCTCCCCAGGGGTAGCCCATGCCGTTGTTGATATAGAAGATGTGATGGTCGGCAATCTCTTCCATCACCCATTCGTTGGTCTCCTTGATACTGGTGCGGTCCTCAATGTTGCCGTTATATTCCAGCGCTTTCAGGGCGAGGGGCAGCGCTTCGGAATATCGTTTCATCTGAAAGAGCACCTTGGCACGCACGCTGTAGCCCCAAGCCTTCGAGCCTCTGATTTCCTGAGTCTCCTCGTCGGGCAGAAGGTCGATGTATGTCTGGTCGCAGTCAGCAAGAATCTGGTCATAGACTTCTGCTACAGTGTTTTTTCCCTTGGTCTCAAACACATCCGTGTTGTTCACGTAGGGCACGCCGCCTTCCTCTTCGGCTGTCGTCTCATCATACTGAGCCGCATAGATATTCACCATGAGATAGTGCATATAGGCACGTAGCAGATGTGCCTCGGCATCTATTTCAGCTTTTTCCGCGTCGGTTCCATCGGTGGCATCCGCCAGTTTCTCAATGACGGTGTTGGCATAATTGATGTTCTTGTATCCCTTGGTGTAAATCTCATTCTCTGCCGTGAGCGATGCACGGTCTATGCTGTCGTTGTAAGTAAGCAGGACATAGTCGAGCGAGTTGGTCTTCGACAGGAGGGTGGTGACGTTTTCACTGCTGTAGCATTCATTGTCAACCAGAACGAGGGGATAGACACTGCCCAGGTCCCAGTCGTTGTTAAGCAGTTCCTCAATCTCGGATGTCTTCTCGAGCGTGGTCTTCCCTTTTGGGGTGATGTCGAGCTTGTCGTCACAGGCTGTAAACAGCGTAGTCAATGCGACGGCGAGAAGGATATGTTGATATTTGAATATATGCATGATATAAAGTTGATTAGAAATTGACATTAAGACTCATCACATAGCTCTTGGGGGTCTTCACAAGGTTCTCGCCAGTGTAGGGATCAACAGCCTCGGGGTCCAGGCTCCTGCTGTTGCGTGCCCATGTGAACACGTTGTTCATCTGAAGTCGAAGTGACAGTCCGCGCAAGTGAAGGGCATGCAGCACTTTGTCGTTGAAAGCATAACTCAGCGTGAGTGAGCGCAATTTCATGTAGTCGGCGTGCTCTACATTAATGTCCATCTGAACAGGGTCATCGTCGTACATGCGCATGTTGTATGCGGCATATCCGTTGGCGAGATAGGCTGTCTTGTCCTCCGAGCGCCAATAATTGAGCAAGCTCTTGGTAGGACAGGTTTCATAGTCCATACCGGTGATGATGGTCCACTCGTCGGCGTTCATGCGCATATAGTGTCCGGCATAGGCAACGAAGAGGGCTGAGAGGGTGAAGCCCTGATAGGTGATAGTCGGCGTGAAGCTCATGGACACCTTCGGGTCCAGACTACCGGAAAACACGACGTCCTCGGGCTCCAGTTCGTCCTCGTAGGTGGCTGCCGTAGTCTTGGTGCCGTCGGCCTTGTAGAAGTAGACTTGCTGGTCGCCGTTCTCATCGAGTCCCAGTCCGGCATAGCGCATGGAGAAGAGACTGTGCACGGGATAGCCCTTATGATAGGTGTCGCTTTGCAGTGCCTCGTATCCCGAAGTGATGTCGTGGTCTACATTGGTCACCTCGTTCTTGTTGTAGGCAAAAGTCATCGAGGCATCGACTCCGACCTGACTACGTGAGCGGGCGGGAAGAATAGTTCCGTCGAGCTGGAGCTCCACACCCGTATTCCTAATCTTGGCATCATTGATGGTCAGTGAGGTCCATCCGGTGGTGGGGTCAACGTCGGTAGTGGAAAGAATATCCGAGCCATTCTTGGTATAAACATCCAGTGAGCCGCTCAGACGATGATGGAAGAAGGAAAAGTCGATACCTCCGTTCCAGGTCTGTGTTTTCTCCCAACGCAACTCGT
>JBMNUW010000168.1:0-6306 GCA_050946475.1 Prevotella sp. | reverse complement strand
AATTCTTATGCAGTGTACAAAAAGTTTTCGTAAATTTGCACTTGCTATTTGAATTCGCGGAGTTTGCATCACATGAAATATGTAAATATATGAAACGCACATGAACAGCTTTCGTCAAAGAGAATGAAAAGGGATTTTTTTGTATCTTTGCCACAGATAACC
Source organism: Prevotella sp. (assembly GCA_050946475.1). GTDB lineage: Bacteria > Bacteroidota > Bacteroidia > Bacteroidales > Bacteroidaceae > Prevotella. The sequence goes on along the minus strand of JBMNUW010000168.1, from coordinate 6,144 downwards.
CTTAAACCCTACAGATATGGCGACAGAGAAGAACGAAGTCTCCTTTGAAGAGGTTGTAGCTCGTGGCTGCGGGCTTGACGGACAGAAGAAGGAGATTGTGGCAACAGTCAGCGGAACGGACATAAAGAAAGAAGCACGTACGTTCCAGTCGACAACGAGATCTTTGACACAATTAAAGGAATGGCTATTGGAACTCGGCGTAACCCACGTGGCCATGGAAAGTACCGGCGTCTATTGGAAGCCGCTAATAAACATCCTTGAGCCGTATCATTATCATTAATTAAATTTATAAAAAATGTAAAAATGGAAAGTATATGCACTTATTTTACATCATTCTGTAATTAAAACATGTCGTTTTAATCTTTTTCCTTAACTTAAAACAACATTATCGTATCAATGTGTATCTTCAAGTCTTGAAGTGATAACTAAATGATACTGACACATAATATTGTGGACTTCAAAGACGGAATGGATCATTCCCATCAATCAATATTTGTAAAGCTATGCAGGACAAAGACCATTTCATACAGAAAGGCTGTTCGTTATTATCCGCGTATCAATTAGTTCCTAACCATCCTTGCTCAGGCTTTTGTATTATTGTCATAGCCTCATTGTTAAAACTGATCGGTAGGCGCGGAAATAAAATTTATCCTAAAAATATATGGCAACTATTTTATATATAGAATTTTATTATTAAATTTGCAACGTTTTAATACAGAATTAAAATGTAGCAAAATGAATTCAAATATGGAAACTGTCATACTGGGGAAGAAAGTGCGGTTGAGCCCAAGGCAGAAAGCTGGGCTGAAAGGATTTACCATAGGTGAGAAAATAGCCTACCGGTTCTTTGACGGTGATTATCAGGGGGTGTCTCTTCTTTTTGTGAAGCCCAAAGGAGACAATCCTACGCCAAGAGAATGCGACATTACAGGCAGAAGGCTGTCCGGAATCACTGGATTGCCGTCAGTGTTCATTCTTCACCCCGGCCCCACCTATGAGCGGCAAAGGCTGATGGACAAAGGGGTGTATTTCATCATGTCCGAAAGATATGCGTACTTGCCCATGGTGGTGGCTTTAGAAAAAACGGCAAACAGAAAGAAAGCTACGGTCTTAACGCCTGTTGCCCAATTTCTTTTGCTTTATCATCTTGAGGTCGGCAGCATAGAGGGCTTGTCAGCCAGTGAGATAGCCCCCCTTGTTCCCTATTCTTATGCCAGTGTCACTTTAGGCATAACTTGCCTGACAGATTTGGGACTCTGCAAGAAACTTCAGCAAGGGCAACGCAACAAGGTGGTGCATTTTGAACTGAAAGGATCTGACCTCTGGAAACAAGCACGGCCTTATCTCCAGTCACCTGTCGTCAAGCTTGTCTATTGTGACAGACTGAATGGAACCGAGGCTCCAATATGCGGGATCAATGCGCTGGCTCATTATACGATGCTCAACTCTGAAAGCGATCAGACGGTGATGATGACAAAGGATGAATATAATCAGGCGAAGAAAACAGACTTGATAGAGAATGAGAACAACTACGATGGCCAAGTCGCTATCGAAATATGGAAATACCCTGTAGTATCGAAGAATCATCCGCAATGGGTGGATAAACTGTCGCTTGCAATTTCTCTTAAAGATGATGATGATCCAAGGGTAGAAAAAGAAGTAGAACGATTGATAAGTGAAATGACATGGATGGATTAGAAAGGTTCCGCAAAGCCTTTGCGGATTACACTGAGAACTACGTTATCATAGGCGGAACGGCCTGTGAGTTGAACATGGCTGACACCGTTGTGAGGGCCAGGGCCACGCATGACATCGACATGGTGATCATTGTGGAGAATATGACAGAAGCCTTTGCCAGACAGTTTTGGAAGTACGTACGAGATGCAGGATACCGGTCTGAACGCAGAAAGCCTAAACTTGACGAATCACCCAAGTATGAGCTCTACCGTTTCCTTGATGGTAAGCCTGACTATCCACAGATGATAGAATTGCTGTCCCGTCATCCGGATGTATTGGGCAAGCCTCATGGTCTTGTAATAGAGCCAATACCTACGGAAGATGCTATTTCCAGTTTGAGTGCCATCATTATGGATGACGACTTCTATGACTTTACTGTAAGGCATAGTCGGGTCACAGATGGAATACGCTACGCAGACCCAGCTGCTCTGATTGCCCTGAAAGCTAAAGCCTACCTCAACCTAAGGGAGGACAAAAGAGCCGGCCTGCATATTAACAGCAAAGACATCAAAAAGCATCGGTCAGACGTGCTTAAAAATGTAGTCATTATGGAAGATGACAACGTGGAAGCTCCTGCATCTATAGTAACTTGTGTGCATGATTTTGTATCCTCCATTCACTCTGAATGGGATAAACTGGCATCACCGCTGGCAAGATCCCTGGACAGAGACGAGAACTTTATAGAAGAGCTTTTGAATCAACTGGAAGAACTTTTCATTACACAGTCATGACAACAATACAATATGCTTCCGACCTTCATCTGGAGTTTGCCGACAATTGGCGTTATTTGAAACAACATCCGCTAAAGGTATGCGGTGACGTCCTGATTTTGGCAGGCGATATCGGTTATCTCAGTGACGAGAACTATTCCGATCATCCGTTCTGGGATTGGGTATCGGAGAACTATAATCAGGTCTACTGCTGCATGGGCAACCACGAATTCTACAAATATTTCGATGTAGCGACCCTAAGGAACGGCTATTGCATGAGGATTCGTCCGAACGTGCACAGTTTCTATAACGGCATAGTACATCTGCACGATACCGACATCATCCTGTCTACTCTTTGGGGGTACATTCCTTTGAAAGAAGCTTATTACACGGAGAGTGTTGTGACCGATTTCCGTCGAATTCTGTATAAGGGTGAATTGATGACGTTTGCGACTTTCAATGAAGAACACCGCCGATGCCTGACTTTCATAAAACAAGCTGTTGCTGACAGCGATGCCAAGCACAAGATCGTCGTAACTCATCATGTTCCGTCTTTCAAGCTTCAGCAGGAGAAATTTAAGGACAGTAAGGCTAACGGAGCATTCACCGTAGAGTTGTCTGACTATATCGAGGACAGCGACATAGACTACTGGATATATGGCCATTCTCACTATAACAAGAACTTGATGATAGGCAGGACAAGCTGTGTCTCCAATCAGTTGGGGTATGTATTTGCCAATGAGCATGACACCTTTAATCCCGAGGCTGTTCTGTCTGTTTGATAAGACGCTTGGCTCATACACCATTTGGTGCACGGTGCAAGACATATATAAATATACGCTTGCACCATGCACCAAATGGTGTAGCCACAATAGCGTCTTTTTCCTAATAAAAGCTAAAACATTTGGATAAGGTTCAGAAAATGTGTATCTTTGAACCCGAAATCAGAGTATGATGGTAATCATTGCATAATCACGAAGTACTCACAGTTAAGCTGAATGCTGGCTACACGAAGAAAAGTAGTGATGTGCAAACAACTGAATATCAGAGAGTTATACCGATTAGGTTCGGGCACCTCTCTCTCCGCCAAAGATGCGTAACTCGTTGTAAAACAACAAGTTGCGCATTTTGCTTAGAAAAGGCCGGACGATTGACGGACGGTTTCTGTTAATGAAGTTGGACGTGCATCTTTTATAGCTGAAACGACAGCGACAAAAGATGTTAAAAAAATGTGTTCCAAAATTCAAGGAAGTAATGTTTCCAAGCTCGTAGGCTACACCTACCCAAAACTCCACAAAGGCAAAGAGTGGTATGTTGACTTCTATGCGCTCGACCCTGCAACCAATACGATGCGGCGCAAGAAGTACAGCATCAGTACTGAACTTCGTGTTGCTGAACGCAACCGGCGCGCTACAGAGATCATCAATGTGGTGAGCAGCCAGCTCATGAAAGGATGGAATCCGTGGGTCCAGACGGACAATTCGCGTGCTTATGTGCTCTTCGACGACTGTCTCCAGCGCTATCTCGACTTCGTTGACCGCATGGATCGTAAGAAGACACGGCAGAGTTATCATTCCCGGGTCAACGTCTTGAAAGAGTACATCGCCACCCGTGTCACCCCACTGAAGTATGCTTACCAGTTCGACGAGTCCTTCTGCAATGATTTCATCGACTGGATTTACCTTGACCGTGAGAGTTCGGCGCGCACACGCAACAACTACCGTGGCTGGCTCTTCGGCTTCTCTGAGTTCATGGTTGCCCGCAAGTACATCAACAACAATCCTGTCGAGAAGATCAAGGTGATGTCTGAGACCGAGAAGTTCCGCAAGGACCTCACTCCGGAAATGCTCAAGACAATGACTAACTATCTTGCGGAGCATGACAAGTCGTTTCTTTTGGCTTGTCTCATGCAGTACTACACGCTCATCCGTCCCGGTGAGCTCAGCAACCTGAAGATTGGTGACATCAGTTTGAGAAAGCAGACCATCTTCGTCTCCAAGGCTTTCAGCAAGAACCGTCGAGACGACAATGTCGGCTTGAACAAGATCATCATCAAGCTGATGCTCGACCTCAATATTTTCCAACACACCAGCGACTGCTATATCTTCAGTCACGACTTCAAACCGGGCAAGGAACATGTAGGCAGCGACCAGTTCAACAAGCGCTGGAAGGTGATGCGCAATGCACTGAAATGGAGCGACTGCTATCAGTTCTACTCGTTGAAGGATTCCGGCATCCGTGACCTTGCCAGCTCTGAGGGCGTTGTTGTTGCCCGTGACCAGGCACGTCATCGTGACATCTCCACGACCAATCGCTATATCCAGCATCATGACGTTCAGCCGGGAACACTCAACTTTGAGGGTAACATGGTCTATGGGAAGTCCAAGGAAAAGGAGGACAAAGAGGAAAACAAGGATAAGAAGTCCGGAGAAAAGAAGTCAAAGGACAAATAGTCTATCAATGAAATCAGCCACCCGTAGGGATGTTCCTCACAGGTGGCTGATTATTTTTTACGTATATATACGAAAACCACAATATTTCAATGTATCGCTGTAGCGTTGTCAACCACATTCTTGATTTCAGTTGAGTATCAGCTATTTGCAGAAAGATACGGTATGTAGCATACTTTCTCTGCGCTACAAGGATTACTCAACAGAGAACGAATAGCAGATGCTGGAGAGCGTCGGAGTTATCATATTACCCAAGTAGAGCACGGCATACTCGCCCGATTTCAGTGCATTGCGCATCACCTTTGACGAGATAGAAGCCGCACCAAAAGTAGTGAAGAAACGATGAGTGAAGGAGAGCTGACACATTAGCCAATGCACCGACATGATTGTCAACGCCCTTAATCAGGGAGTCTATCTGAGGGATGAGTTGTTCATAAGTCTGAGCCTTCTCCATCTTGAGTACCGGATTCTTGGTAAGTCTTTCCTCTTGTATCTTCTTGTAACAATTCTTGCAGATATGCTGACCTCGTCCTTTGCCACTGAACTTCTCATTAGCCTTGAACTGTCCGCAGATCTTGCAGTACCAACCACGTTTGCTTTTCTTCTTCATGGTGGGGAAATTAGTCACTGAGTTGTGGATACTTGTCCAGCAGATTGTTCGTCAGCACATCAAGATTGTCACCCAAGTCTTGCGTATAGTCAACGGGAACAAATACTTCATGTCTCTCCATTTTCACTCCCAACGTATTGAGCGTCTCATGGTAAATGACAGGGAGGTGTACTTCACCAAAAGCGAAGGCGAACTTGCCGCCGCGGCTCTTATAATCCTTGATCTCCTGCTTGAAAGTAGTCTTGTCCATGGTCTGTATTCGATTTTGGACTACAAAAGTAAACCGGATTTTCAAAAAAGCCAATAAAGTCGCTTTTTTTTATACGGAAAACAAATGGCCGCATTTGAGCATCACAGAAGATGATTCAAATGCGGCCTTGCTAATATAAAATATCAATGTGTTCTGAGCAGACTCCCATTTACAATGGACGGGTGATAGCAATGTCTACGTTTAGCTTGCAAATCTAGTTTGTGTAGCCTTAGCTATTCTGACCAGCGAGAGCATAACGGGCACTTCAGTAAGCACGCCGACTGTTGTGGCCAACGCAGCTCCACTCTGCAATCCGAAGAGGCTGATGGCAACGGCCACGGCCAGCTCAAAGAAGTTGGACGCTCCAATCATTCCAGCCGGAGCCGC
>JBMNUW010000167.1:0-6328 GCA_050946475.1 Prevotella sp. | reverse complement strand
ATAAAAACATACTGCTTTTATTGCTAAGGCGTCGTGTATTTTTTATGGATAACAAGGATTTCAAGAAAATACCAGAAATTTCTGTGCATTTCTACTATCATATTAACCACATAAAATTGTCATTCACATCCTCAATCAAAATTTCTCATGCCATAAAAGCGACGAAAGATATCTTTAAATTCTGAGATAATAACGGGAAATTCTCCGTAGATTTCACACCTGTTCAGCGAATTTCTCAGAATTAATGCCTACTTTTGCAACAGATGTATCTTATGTATCAATGACTGATGGCTAAAGACAAAACAATGTATGTGTGCTCCAATTGTGGTTACGAATCCACAAAATGGCTGGGCAAATGCCCTGCCTGCGGACAGTGGAGCACCTTCAAGGAAATAAAAGTGGCAGCAGACAACGGAGGAGCCGCGGCCGGACGGGTGGCAATGTCCATCCGCCGGGAGCGCTCTGCTGCCAAGGGACAGTCCAACCATCCTGTGAGGCTCCGTGACATCTCCACAAAAGACGAACCTCGACTAGACCTCCTGGACGACGAACTCAACCGCGTGTTGGGAGGCGGACTGGTTCCCGGCAGCATCACACTGTTGGGCGGCGAGCCTGGTATCGGAAAGTCTACCCTTACCCTTCAGACCATCTTGAGACTTCGCAATCTGCGTGTTCTCTATGTCAGTGGCGAGGAGAGTCTCCACCAACTGAAAATGCGTGCCGAAAGAATTCTCCACAATGACGTTCCAACGGACAATGAGCAAGAAGAAAGCCTGACGGATGAAGGACAAGAAAAAGGGAAAGAAGGTAGAAAAGAAAACTTAGAAACCGAACCGGACAATCTTTTCCTGCTATGTGAGACTTCCTTAGAGAATATCTTGGCCCATATCGAAGAGGTGAAGCCCGACCTCGTCGTCATCGACTCCATCCAGACTATCGCCACAGAGACGGTCGACTCTTCAGCTGGGTCTGTGTCTCAGGTGCGGGAGTGCGCTGCCTCTCTGCTCCGCTTCGCCAAGACCAGCGGCGTACCGGTCATACTCATCGGTCACATCAATAAGGAGGGAACGCTCGCAGGTCCCAAGATATTGGAACACATTGTTGATACGGTTATTCAGTTCGAAGGCGACCAGCATTATCTGTACCGCATTCTGCGAAGCATCAAGAACCGCTTCGGCTCCACTTCAGAATTAGGAATCTATGAGATGCGGCAGGACGGACTGCGACAGGTAGAGAACCCATCGGAACTACTGCTCAGCGACGAGCACTCCGGACTGAGCGGCATCGCCATCTCAGCAGCCATCGAGGGCGTGCGCCCGTTTCTCGTAGAGACACAGGCGCTTGTCTCCACTGCAGCCTACGGAACGCCTCAGCGCTCAGCCACAGGTTTCGACCAGCGACGCCTCAACATGCTGCTCGCCGTACTGGAGAAGCGGGTAGGCTTCAAACTAGCACAGAAGGATGTCTTTCTCAACATTGCCGGCGGGTTGCGCATCACTGATATGGCAATGGACCTCAGCGTCATCGCCGCCGTATTGTCAAGCAATGTCGACACCCCGATAGAGCGTGGATGGTGCATGTGCGGTGAAGTGGGACTGAGCGGCGAGGTAAGACCGGTCAGCCGCATCCTGCAACGTATCGCCGAAGCGGAGAAATTGGGATTCGAACATATCCTCGTGCCATCACAGAACATGAAATCAGTTGCCACTTCTAAATTTTCCATCAAGATTCATCCTGTAAGCAAGGTGGAAGAAGCCCTGCGCTGGCTCTTCGGATAAGTTACTCAGGCTTCGTAGACGGTCTTGTCCTCTATGCCAGCCTCACGCAATGCTTCCTTGCGTTCCCGGCAAGTGCCGCACTTACCGCAATGCACCTCGCCGCCCTTGTAGCAGCTCCATGTCTCAGTATAGTCTATTCCCAGGCGTTTGCCGATACGGGCAATGTCAGCCTTAGTGATATTGGTGTAGGGAGCCACAATGTCGACGCCAACAAATGTACCGGCTTTCGTAGCTTCCGACATCGCTTTTACAAACTCAGGACGACAGTCGGGATAGATGGTATGGTCGCCGGCGTGATTGGCCATCATCACATGCTTCAGATTATGGCTCTCCGCAATGCCGCAGGCAATAGAGAGCATGATGCCATTGCGGAAGGGAACCACTGTTGACTTCATGTTCTCTTCATCATAATTACCCTCTGGAATGGCATCGGCACCTTCCAGCAAACTGGACTTGAAATAGTCTTTGAAGAAATGCAAGGGAATGACGATATGAGGAATGCCCAAACGTTTGCAATGCATCTGCGCAAAGGGTATCTCGCGGGCATTGTGGTTGCTGCCGTAATCAAAACTGATTCCTAAGGCAATACTGTCTTTTTTGTCGTAAAGCAAAGTGATGGAATCCATGCCACCACTCACTATAATCACTGAATCTTTCATGTCAAGAAATGAATTTTAAATTGTAATCGTCTGCCGAGTCGAACGCCTCACTTCAAGCGACGCGCATAAAATCAGGCAGGTAGTCAACACGGACTGGCAAAGTTATAAATTAAATGCGAACCGTCCAAAGATACAAGCTCATTTTCTCCAGCCATCAATTTATTTATTTTTCAAGCACTCAATCTGAAAAATATTGTGTAAGTTTGCATAGCAAAAGCAAAACTGCCAAGATCATTCCATGCTGAAACTCTTGCTCCGAACATATCCCATCTCCACTAAACGAGACTGGCGCGCAGCCTCTCTCTGGGCGGGATGCATTGTCTTCTTTATTCTCTTTCTCCTGCAGCCCTTTGGTCTCTCCAACTACGAAGGCAACAAACTTCTCGTGTCACTGTCGTTTGCAGCCGTTTCGATGATTATCACCCTGCTCTACGGGCTACTGATTGGTTTGCCTTGGTCTAAGAGCGTCAGCGTATGGCATGTTTGGCAAGAAGGGCTTAGCATCTTTTTGCTCATTTTCTGTGTCGCCATCGGAAACTTCTTCTTAGACCACATTATTTTCCACTATCCTTTCAGCATCAGCCATCTCTTGGCCTATATCTATGCCACATTGACCATCGGAGTTATCATCACCTTCCTCCTTACCGTCTTAGGCTATCAGAAGAGACTGCACTCCCAACTCGACCAACTCCTGCAGAAAAACTCCGAGGAACAACAATGTCTCATGCTCACTTTCCACGACAGTTCAGTCCGAGGTGACGACTTCACCCTGCCTGCCAACGACTTTCTTTACGCCGAGGCACAGAAGAACTATGTGGACATCTACTATCAGACGGAAAATGGAACGGCCAAACGCGAGGTCCGCTCCACGTTGACGGCTGTAGTAGCCGATGCCGCACAACCGAACATTTTCCAATGTCACCGCTCGTTCATTGTCAATCTCAACAACATCACCTCCGCCACGGGCAATTCCAACGGCTATCAGCTCACCCTTGGCAACGACTCCCGCAAGATTCCCGTGTCACGCAGCTATGTGCCCAAACTGAAGTCTTTCATCAAGTAATTTTTCCTAATTATCCAAGTTTTTCGCCTCCTCTTTTATATTAGGAATTCACATCTATTTATCCAAGAATTCCTCACCTAATTATCGATGAATTAGGTTCTTACGAGGGTTAGTCATTCGTCCCTCGAACTTGTCACTCGTCCTTTGGGATAGTTGTCTGTCCTTGGTTTGCGCCTTGTATCCCTGATTTTTGTTCGGTCTGATTTCATGCCTTATCTTTGCGGCATGAAACAGTTTGTATTAAACATCATTTGCATCTTTATTTCCCTGTTTATTACTGAATCGGGAAAAGCCGTCGCAGCAGTTCTTCAGAACAATTCTCAACGTTCCATAACCGGCACGGTGACCGACGGTCATCATCCTATTACCGGTGCCAACGTGTTTGTGAAGGGTACGATGGACGGAGCACTCACCGACACCCTGGGCCGGTTCTCCTTTCTCAGTACGACACCCGACACTGCAATTGTCTGCGTCACATGTATTGGCTTTGCCGACTGGCAGCATACTTATCTGCCAGGTCAACCCATGACAAACTTACGTATCTCCCTGCACGAACAAACCGAATCGATAGATGAGGTAGTGGTCACGGGCAGCACCTTCAGTTTCGGCAATGCCAACTCCATACAGCAAATGGGTGCTCTCGACGTCGTGCTCGACGGTGGCAGTTGCGGTGACATCGTGGCTGCCCTACAGACACTGCCGGGTTCGCAGAAAGTGGGCGAGGACGGAAAGCTCTACGTCAGAGGCGGAAGCAGCGAGGAATGTCAGACCTATATTAATGGTATGCATGTGATGCAACCCTATACCACCACGGAGCCCAACTCACCGGCACGCGGCCGGTTCTCTCCTTTCCTTTTCAAAGGCATCAATTTCTCCCTCGGAGGCTATGACGCCGAATATGGTCAGGCACTCTCATCGGTTTTGCCGATGGAGACCACCGACCAGGCACAGAGCGATAAACTCGGCGTGAGCGGTTCACTGCTCGACTGGAATTTAGGCGGAACCAAATCCATGAAAGCGGGAAGTCTGTCGGCCAACGTTGCCTACACGGACTTATCACTCTACAATAAACTGTTTCCCGACCAATGGAATTGGCATCGTCCCTATCGCGGACTTTCGATGGAGAGCCAGTGGAAGATGCAGCCCACCACATCGAGTGTCTGGAAGACCTACGCAGGCTATGACCATACTACGATGGCGCTCGACACCGAAGGAAGAAACCTCGACCTCAAGGAAAACAACCTCTATCTGAACACGGTACTTAAAGGGGCTGGTGCCCACCACGTCAACTATTTTGCCGGTGCTGCCCTTAGCAGTATCTGGCAGGACATCGACGGAGCCCTGACTCTCAATGACCACTACGGTCACAGACAAAGCGAAATACATCTGAAAGCCAAAGCCACAAAGGTGATTTCACCGGCATGGAAGGTGTCGGCGGGCGTGGAGGACTATCTGCGCCACAGCAGGGTGGACTACCGGTTGGACTCCTTGCATCACAGTGCCTTCAGCTATCAGTTGCCGGCAGCCTTTGCCGAGACGCAAGTCCGATTGTTTCCGCGTTGCTATGCCCAGTTCTCGGCACGAACAGAATACGCCACTTTGGCAAAAGACTGGAGTTTTCAACCCCGTTTCCTCATCGACTATCGCCCGCTGAAGGGACTGCGTTTCACGGCATCGGCAGGTCGCTATAGTCAGGAAGCTGCCGATACCATCACCGCACGGGCGAATGAGGCATTGAAGATGGCGACCGCCGACCACTACATCCTGGGCTTTCAGTATGGAAATAATAAAACCATCATCAGACTGGAAGCCTATTACAAGAATTATCACCATCTGCCCTGGCTGAGCAACGGTGTCTACACCGACCTCGGTCACGGGAACAGCCGTGGCATCGACTTCTTCTTAGAAGACCAGTCGCTCAACAACCTTACCACTACGGTGAGTTACTCCTATAACGACAGCCACCGCCTCTATCTGAACTACGACCATGAGCGAATGCCCGACTACGCCTCGCGTCACAACCTGAGAGTCTCGCTCAAATATGGCTTCAATATTTGGAACTTTGCACTGACCGACAGCTACGCCTCCGGCAGAAACGTCCAGGGAAGAAAGACTCCCTTTTACAACAGCTTGGATGCCAGCATCACTTGTTTAGTGAGCAAGCGCGTCATCGTCTATACCTCACTGAGCAACCTGCTTGGACGCACCAATATCTATGGCTATCGCAACGGTCACGCCATTACGAATGGCAGCAAGCGGTTCTTCTACATCGGAATATTTGTTTCACTTAAAAGTAATAAAGCTTATGACATCTCAAATTTTTAAACATCTCGCGCTGATGTTCGTTTCCTTCTTCTCAATGGTTCTCAGTCTCCAAGCACAGACCCCACAGACTGCCCAGGACCCACAGACTCCACAAACAACCCAGACCCAAGTGAGCATTGAGGAACAATTAGCCCGGCTCAAACGTTGGGAAGCCATGCAGCCCGACAGCCTCGCTCCCAAATACCAACAGGCTCTGGTAATACTCAACTATGCCGTGATGAATCCGCAGGACAGCAAGTCGAAAGACCTGCTCCCCGAGGCCAACAATATCATCAACAAGATGGAGGCCCTACAGCCAAAGAAAGCCACCGACCTCTCCGATATAGCTGCACTGCGCGGCTTCTACTTCACTTGCCTCGTAGTGGAGAATCCTGCCCAAAATGGTCCCCGCTACTATCGCGACGCATTGGACAATTTCGATAAGGCTCTGAACCTGAATCCCGATAACGAACTGGCAAAGATGCTGCAGAAAAAGTTCCATGAAGGGATGAATAATTACTGAG
>JBMNUW010000166.1:0-6452 GCA_050946475.1 Prevotella sp. | reverse complement strand
CGATATTTTATTACAGCGCGCATCACTTTTTTGAGTTATATTCCGCCCGAACCACCGTCCGGCAACAACCTTTTCAAAGAGGTATACACACGAAGACATTTAAGAGTTGCGAGAAATGTGCGTGAATGACATGATAAAGAGACTACGCGTGAATGACAATGAAAGAAACGACAGCGAAGAAAGATGATGAATAAGATATTGATATATCTCCTGGTCCTCAACCTTGCAACCTTCTTCATTTATGGTATTGACAAGTGGAAAGCCAAGCATCAGAAATGGCGTATCTCCGAAATGACATTGCTGACGCTGGCCATTCTTGGTGGTAGTATTGGAGCTTTACTGGGCATGAAAGTTTGGCACCACAAGACAATGCACAAGAAGTTTAAATTTGGAGTGCCGGCCATCTTGCTGATACAGATAGCATTCGCAGGCTACCTGATAACAAGAAATGGAATTTAAATTCCGAAGACTCTCCTGTATTTGTAAAAACCAATTTCTACCTACAAGAGGTATGATGTTTTTCTCGTTAATTCCCAATGAACTACGAGAGAACGGAGATTTGAAAACTTTAGAGCGGCTTACGGCTTATTCTCCAATCTTTTCATTAACTTTGCAAACAAAAGAAACAGCATGGCAGAAGACTTTGACATAAGAGAAGAGAAAATGAACAAGGAGGAACGCGACTTCGAAAACGCGCTCAGGCCTCTCAGATTCTCCGATTTCAACGGTCAGAAGCAGGTGGTTGAGAACCTGGAAATCTTCGTAGAGGCAGCAAAATACCGTCACGAACCTCTCGACCACACCCTGCTCTATGGACCTCCCGGACTTGGCAAAACGACGCTGAGCAACATCATCGCCAACGAATTGGGCGTAGGATTCAAGATTACCAGCGGTCCCGTACTTGACAAGCCGGGCGACCTTGCTGGCATACTTACTTCATTGGAGCCCAACGACGTTCTCTTCATAGACGAAATTCACCGACTGCAGCCCGTCGTGGAAGAATATCTCTATTCTGCCATGGAGGACTACCGCATAGACATCATGATAGACAAAGGACCGTCTGCACGGTCCATCCAGCTGGACCTCAACCCTTTCACACTGATTGGTGCCACCACGCGCTCGGGCATGCTCACTGCTCCGCTCCGCGCCCGCTTCGGTATCAACATGCACCTGGAATACTACGACCCCGACACGCTGAAGCGCATCATTCAGCGGTCTGCCCGCCTTCTGCAAGTGCCTATCGAGGACGACGCAGCTGTGGAGATAGCAAGACGCAGCCGCGGAACGCCCCGTATCGCCAACGGACTGTTGCGCCGTGTGCGTGACTTCGCACAGGTGAAGGGCAACGGCACCATCACGTCTGCCATTGCGAAGATTGCCCTGCAGGCCCTTCACATCGACGAATACGGTCTCGACGAGATTGATAACAAGATTCTGCTCACCATCATCGATAAATTCCGCGGCGGTCCCGTAGGAATCTCCACCATCGCCACAGCCATCGGCGAAGACGCCGGAACCGTAGAGGAAGTCTACGAGCCTTACCTCATCATGGAGGGTTTCATCAAACGCACACCACGCGGTCGCATGGTCACCCCGCTGGCCTATGAGCACCTGGGGCGCAATCCCTACAACGGCAATATCATGCAGACTAGTCTGTTCGACTAATTTCCTTCAGACGGGCTTTTCTCCTCGACAATATTTGAACTTCCAATAGACACAAGTCATGCGGACAGCACTTTTCGTAGGGTCGTTCGACCCTTTCACCATCGGACACGACAACATCGCACGGCGAGCCCTGAAGCTCTTTGACAGGCTCGTGATAGGCGTAGGAATCAACCCGGAGAAGAAATACATGTTCTCCGAGGAGCGGCGCGTGGGGTTCATCCGGGAGCTCTACAGCGACGAGCCGCGGGTGAAGGTCGTGACTTTCAGTGACCTCGCCGTAGACTTGGCACACCGCGAAAACGCCCATTTCATCGTGAAAGGTGTACGTTCTACCCGCGACTTTGAATATGAACGGGAGATGGCAGATCTCAATCAGCAGCTCGGCGACGTGGAAACGGTACTGCTCATGGCCGATCCCCGGCTCAGCAGCGTGTCGTCGACAGCCGTACGCCAGCTCATCTTCTTCCACAAAGATTATAGTGAATTTATACCCAAAAAGAAATGATAAGCTATCAAGCAGACGGCATTGACATGCCGGACATCAAGAAACGCGAAATTACAAAATGGATTAAGGATGTGGCTGCCACCTACCAGCGGCGCGTGGGAGACATCGGATATATGTTCGTAAACGACGAGAAAATCCTGGAAGTAAACCGTCAGTATCTCGGTCACGACTATTACACCGACATCATCACCTTCGATTACGACGAAGGGAACGTCATCAGCGGCGACATCGTAATCTCGCTCGACACCGTGCGAAGCAATGCCGAACTGTTCGGCAAAACGTATGATGACGAGCTTCACCGTGTCATCATCCACGGCATTCTGCACCTCTGCGGCATCAACGACAAGGGTCCCGGCGAGCGGGAGATTATGGAAGCCTGCGAGAACAAGGCCTTGAAAATGCTGGAAGAAGAAAGAAATACCAATAAAGGAGAATAACGAAAAGGAAAAAGGCTGAAGAAATACCATTTTCCTTACGACTATTCCATACGAATGACAATGTAAACAGCCCTGTGAACCTCAATCGAGATTCACAGGGCTGTTTATATGTTTTATTACTGTACAAAGTAATCTTCGGGAATTAAATTCCAAAGCATCTAAAAAGAGAAAATAATCATCGTGCGATGACCTCAATGCCTTTCCGCACGATATGATTTTGCTCATTGATAATCTGGAAGTATTGGCTCATGTCCCAAAGGTCGCGGGCCACAAGAGCCTTCAGCTGTTGACGGAGCACGGGCAACGTGTGCTGTAGCTCGGCGTCGCTCTTGGGTGTCACCTTCTGTCGCTTGCCATCAGCCAACACACTGTCAACGAGCGACTGGGGCACCTCATAACCGGAGAGGAAGGTATCGAAAGAAGGATAAGCCGCCTTGAGTTCCTTGCGATGAACATCGACATACTTTAGATTCTGCTGCAGAATGATGCCCTTTGCGGAAAGCAGCCGATGGAAGGCTGTGTACTGTGTAGTATCCAACGGCACGAACTCGTCGGGCATGATGCCACCACCGCCATAGACCACGCGGTGACGACGCAGGGTGTAGCACTTCAGAGAGTCGGCGAAATGGATGGAATCGGCCGAATAGAGTTCTCCATGCTTATAACGGTCGTCAAGTTCCAGTTCATAGTCGAGACGGTCACCTTTCTTATAAGGCTTCTGTATGCAACGACCGGAGGGAGTGTAATAGTGGGCAACGGTGAGACGCATCATACTGCCGTCCGGGAAGTCGATGGGACGTTGCACCAGTCCCTTACCGAAAGACCTGCGACCTACCACGGTGCCGCGGTCTTGGTCCTGAATAGCTCCCGTGACAATTTCGGCAGCCGAGGCAGTAAACTCGTTGATAAGCACCACCACCTTGCCCTTAAGCAGCCTCCCATCGCCTTCGGCATGATACTCCTGTCGAGGCGTGTTGCGTCCCTGAGTGTAGACCACGAGGTCGCCACGCTGCAGAAACTCATTGGCAATACGGACCGCAGCCTGCAGATAGCCGCCACCGTTGTCCTGAAGGTCGAGGATAAGGTCGTTCATTCCCTTCTTCTGAAGTTCGGAGACTGCTTTCATGAACTCATCGTAGGTAGTGGCACCGAAACTGCCGATGCGGATGTAGCCCACTCCTGGACGTATCATGTAGTAACCGTCGAGGGTCTTCACGGGAATCTTGTCGCGCTTCACGTTGAAGTAGAGCTTATCCTTGATGCCGCGGCGCACCACACCAATCTTCACATGGGTGCCCTTGGGTCCGCGTAACCGCCGCATCATTTCCTCGCGCGCCATTTTCACGCCGGCGATGGCTGTGTCATTTACGCTCACGATACGGTCACCTGCCAGAATGCCTACCTTCTCCGAAGGACCATTGACGATGGTCTGAATGACAAGAAGGGTGTCCTGCTGTACGTTGAACTGAACACCAATGCCGTCGAACGAGCCGTTGAGCGACTCCGTCATAGCCTTAGTCTCCTTTGCCGTGGTGTAAGACGAATGCGGGTCGAGCTGTTCAAGCATGCCTCGAATGCCGTCTTCCACCAGTTTCTGCTCATTGACTGAATCGACATAGAGATTACTGATTGCCAGCTCGGCTATCTGTAATTTGCGTAGCGGGCTTCCTTTGGAGAAGTCCAGTCGCATCTGCGCCCTTCCGGGTACTGCACCAAAGCCCGACATGAGCAGTGCCATAAGGCAAATTTTCCATATCGCATAACGATAGAATGAGGCTCTATTACGATTTATTTTCATATTCAGTTTCCTTATTTAGTCCATGGGAGCCGAGTCCTCTTCGGGCAAGTCCTCCTCTATCACCAAGTTGTCGATGATAAAGTTCTGCCGTTCCATTGTGTTCTTTCCCATGTAATATTCCAACAGCTTCTGCACCTGATCGTTCTTGTGGAGCGTCACCTGTTCCAGTCGCATGTCAGGTCCGATGAAATGAACGAACTCGTCGGGGGAAATTTCACCCAGTCCCTTGAAACGTGTGATTTCAGGGTCGGGTCCGAGGTCCCGTATGGCGTTCTTCCGTTCCTCATCGGTATAGCAGTAACGTACGATGAAATCGTTCTTTTTCTCCTTAGGGCCGAGTTTGGCGTCAGCTTCCTCCACCACGCTCTTCTTCTTGATTTTTGTACGCCGGTTACGCACACGGAAAAGAGGAGTCTGAAGCACATAGACGTGTCCTTTCTTGATAAGTTCCGGATAGAACTGCAGAAAGAAAGTGATGATAAGCAGACGGATATGCATGCCGTCGACATCGGCATCGGTGGCCACGATAACCTTGTTGTAGCGCAGATTGTCCAGTCCGTCCTCAATGTCGAGCGCTGCCTGCAGCAGATTGAATTCCTCGTTCTCATAAACCACCTTCTTGGTGAGTCCGAAAGAGTTGAGGGGCTTTCCGCGGAGCGAGAATACGGCCTGTGTGTTTACATCACGGCTCTTCGTGATTGAGCCGCTGGCAGAGTCGCCCTCAGTGATAAAGATAGACGATTCTTCCTTGCGATCGTCCTTCGCATCGCAATAGTGAATGCGGCAGTCTCGCAGCTTTCTGTTGTGCAGATTGGCCTTCTTGGCACGCTCGCGAGCCAGCTTGGTAACGCCCGCCATAGCCTTGCGTTCCCGCTCGCTCTCCTTGATTTTATTCTCCAGGATGTCGGCGCAATCCTCCTTGTGGATGTGCAGATAGTTATCCACCTCACGCTTGATGAAGTCGCCCACATACTTGTTGATGGTCTCGCCTCCGGGTGCCATGAGGGTGGAGCCGAGCTTAATCTTGGTCTGACTCTCGAACACCGGCTCCTCCACATTGATAGCTATGGCCGCCACGATGCCGTTGCGGATGTCGGTGTACTCATAGTTCTTATCGAAAAACTCCTTGATGGTCCTTGCGATGTGCTCTTTAAAGGCACTCTGATGAGTGCCTCCCTGCGTGGTGTGCTGCCCGTTGACAAAGGAATGATATTCCTCTCCGTACTGATTTGTGTGCGTGAAAGCAATTTCTATGTCCTCGCCCTTGATGTGGACAATGGGATAGAGAGGGTTGACCGTCATGGTGTCGTTAAGCAAGTCCTCCAGACCGTTGCGCGAGCGGATTCGGCGTCCGTTGTACATAATGGTAAGACCGGAGTTGAGGTAGGTGTAGTTGCAGAGCATAGTCTCCACGTAATCGTCGTGGAACTGATAGTTCTTGAACAGCGTATCGTCCGGGCGGAAAAAGATATAAGTGCCAGTTTCATCGTTTGTCTTCTCTGTTTTGTCGTCTTTCAACACACCTTTTTCAAATACCAGCGTCCGCACTTTGCCTTCACGATAGCTTCTCACCTCAAAGCGGGAACTCAATGCATTGACGGCCTTCACGCCCACGCCATTCAGTCCCACACTCTTCTTGAAGGCTTTCGAGTCATACTTGCCTCCCGTATTAAGCACGGAAACTGCCTCTACAAGCTTGCCCTGCGGAATACCGCGACCATAGTCGCGCACGCGGACAGTGAGATTGTCCACGACATCGACCTCGATGCGGTCACCGGCATTCATCTTGAACTCGTCGATAGAGTTATCTATCACCTCCTTAAGCAGTACGTAGATGCCGTCTTCCGGCAGCGATCCGTCGCCCAGCCTGCCGATATACATGCCTGGCCGGGTCCGCACGTGCTCCATGTCGGAGAGGTGTCTGATGTTGTCGTCCGTATAAGCCACAGTGGGAGTCATCTGACGTGCTCCCTCTTTGGGGGTATTATCATTGGTTTTTGCCATATCTTATTGTTTTCAAGGGTGATTGCTTTTTAGAGGGATAAGC
>JBMNUW010000165.1:0-6452 GCA_050946475.1 Prevotella sp. | reverse complement strand
TTAAATATAAGGCGTAATTTTGCAGCAGAAACATAATAACGATAATATGAAAATGAACGAAGAGATGAGTGTAGGCGCCATCGTCGCCGAGGATTTCAATCGGGCAAGACTCTTTGAGAAGCTCGGAATAGACTATTGCTGCCATGGCAGCGACACCCTGAAGGAAGCCTGCCAGAAGAAAGGACTAAATCCCGAGGATGTGCTGTCTCGCCTGAATCAAAAAGAGACGGAAGGTCAAGCTCCGGATTTTGCCGCATGGCCTCTGGACTTACTTGTGGACTATGTGCTGAAGAAACATCATCGCTCCTTCCATCAGCATCATGAGGAATTGCTGAAGCTGGTTGAGAAAGTGGAGCGCGCGCACGGCGACAAGCACCCGGAACTGCACGAAATCAGACAGGCGGTTGCCGAATCCTTCGACGAATTGGACTCCCACTTTGCAAAGGAGGAACAAGTTCTCTTTCCGCAGTTCTATGAAATCTTTGCAGCCCGTGAGGAACATCGGGAAGCTGCGCCTTTCCATTGCGGCAGCGTCTTTTACCCAATCCGCCAGATGATGTTGGAGCATGACAACACAGGAGAAACGTGGCAGCACATAGCCGACCTGACGGAGAACTTCACCACGCCGACAGACGGATGTGCTTCCTACCGACTGATGAACCGCGAGCTGTACGACTTCTTCCGGAATCTCAAGGAACATGTGGCTCTCGAAAACAATCTGATATTCCCGGGATTCATCAAGATGGAACAACAACAAGCAATGAACTTTAGCAACAACCAAAATATCAGAGAGAAATAGAAAGACAAATCAAGGCTATGCCTGCCTTATAATCATGCAAGACCTCATTGATTCCTAAGAAAACGGTGAAGCCAGCTAAACAAACAGAATTATGAAATATGTGAATGACACCGTCCGCCGCCAGGACCGGCTGATGGACGAGGACAGAGCCTTGAAACTTCTGAGAACGGCGGAGTATGGAGTTCTGTCCATGGTAGACACTAACGGTGCAGGCTATGGCATTCCTCTCAATTTTGTGTGGAACGGAGATCACTCCATCTACATACATTGCGCACCCGAAGGATACAAGTTACGTGCTTTGGAGAAAAATCCGATGGTCTCCTTCTGTATCATAGGAAATGTAAAACTCTTGTCCAAGCACTTCACAACAGAATATGAGAGTGTGTTGCTGAGAGGGAAAGCCTATATCCACCTTGAGGAAGAAGAGAGGATGAAGGCCCTTCACCTGCTGGTTGACAAACTGTCTCCCGAATTCCGGCAGACAGGATACAAATACAGTGAGAAATCTTTTCACAGGGTGAACATCATCCGCATAGACATTGAGGAATACAGTGGTAAATGCAAGCACATGCACCACGCCGACTAATTCGCAAATGAGAAAATGGAAATAACAATACAACTGAAAAGAGTTTATGAGCCTGCAGAGGAATCGGACGGCTTGCGCATCCTCGTAGACCGTATGTGGCCCAGAGGCATCAAGAAGAGTGAATTGAAATATGATATTTGGGCGAAAGATGTCACACCGTCCATAGGCTTGCGACGTTTCTTTCATGACAATCCCTACGGCAACTGGGAAAAGTTCTCCGAGGAATATCGTGAAGAACTGTTGAATAACAAAGCTGTTGACAGTCTTGTAACACAAATATGCGACAGCAGATTTCATAACGTAACCTTGCTTTATGGTTTTCGCAATCCTGTCAAGAATCATGCTGTCATTCTCAGAGATGTGCTGAAAGCAAAAATCTCCACTCTCTGAGTGATGCCACGATAAATATTCGTTAACAGGTACATCCTCATCAATGAGGATAAAAAAGACCATAATTGAAATTTAATTACTAATTTCTGTTAAGCCATGTTTCTCGGGCTTAAAACATGTTTCGTTTTTTGTATTGCATTTATTTAAAAACTAATTTTGAGATGAAACAAAAAACCAACAGTCTATGCCCAAGCACGAATTATGGTGTAGGATAAAGAAAACGACAACCGATTTCATTAATGCCCTTTCCTATCGGCAAAAGATATTGCTGATAGGCAGTTGTGGCTTGTTAACCGGAATGCTGCTCTATTTCGCTTATCTTCTGCGCATGCCCGACTATCTGGGCAATGCACCGGAAGCTTGTGTCAACTGTCACGTAATGACCCCCTATTACGCCACGTGGATGCACTCTTCGCATGCACGTGACGCAACTTGCAACGATTGTCATGTACCGCACAATAACGTGCTGAACAAGTATTTCTTCAAGGCAAAGGATGGTATGGGACATGTATATATGTTCCTGACCCGCAGCGAGCACCAGGCCATCAAGGCCAAGGACGTAAGTGCGGAAGTCATTATGGACAACTGCATCCGTTGTCACAAACAACTCAATCAAGAATTTGTAAAGACAGGTCGAATCACTTATATGGAAGCCCGACGCGGTGAGGGGAAAGCCTGCTGGGACTGCCACCGTAACGTGCCGCATGCCGGAGTAAACTCACTGGCAAGCACACCGGGTGCTCGTGTTCCTCTGCCTCCTTCTCCTGTGCCAGAATGGTTACATGGACTGATGAGTAAGAAATAAAAAACTAAAAACGAAACAAGATATGGCAAAGCAATTAAAACGTTGGCAAGGATGGCTTTTGTTTCTCGGAGTAATGGTCATCGTGTTTTTATTGGGAATGACGGTTTCCTCCCTCATGGAACGGAGAGCGGAAGTTGCCACCATCTTCAACAACCGAAAGGTGAAAATGGACAGCATCGAGGTGGACAATCAGAAGTTCAAGGAAGACTTCCCTTTGGAATATGAGACTTGGGCTGCAACTTCGGACACTACCTTTGAAAGTGAGTTCAATGGCAGTCAGAAGAAAGATGTACTGTCACAGAGACCCGAAATGGCTATACTGTGGGCGGGATATGCCTTCTCCTGGGATTACAATACGCCTCGCGGACACCGCCATTGCATTGAAGATTTGAGAGAAATATTACGTACCGGAGCCCCGGGAGTCACTCCCGGCAAAGAGCCTCAACCCGGAACCTGCTGGACCTGCAAGGGCCCGGACATCCCGAGACTGATGGCAGAGATGGGCCCTGCCGCTTTCTATCAGGCCAAATGGTCTGACTGGGGCAACCAAGTGATGAACACCGTGGGATGCAGTGACTGCCACGACCCGAAGACAATGGACCTGAGACCGGCACGCCCCGCACTCTATGAGGCATGGCAGCGCAGAGGCATGGACGTACACAAGGCCTCCCACCAGGAAATGCGCTCGCTGGTCTGCGCTCAATGTCATACTGAATATTATTTTCAAAAAGGCACCAACTACCTGATGCTTCCTCAGGACAGCGGTATCACCGTGGAAGCCATCGAAAAATACTATGACCACATCGGCTTCTATGATTACATCCACGCCCTCAGTCGCGCCCCCATTCTCAAGGCTCAGCATCCTGGCTACGAGATTTCCCAGATGGGCATCCACTATCAGCGCGGTGTCTCTTGCGCCGACTGTCACATGCCTTATATTACGAAAGGCGGTATCAAATACACGGACCACCACATCATGAGTCCCCTGGCGCATATCGACCGCACCTGTCAGACCTGTCACAGACAGGACGCGGAGACCTTGCGCAAGAATGTCTATGAACGGCAACGCAAGTGTAACGAAATCCGTGACCGTGTGGAGAAAGAACTGGCCGCCGCACACATCGAGGCTAAGTTCGCATGGGACAAGGGTGCAACGGAGAGCGAGATGAAGCCAGTACTTGCTCTACTGCGCAAGAGCCAATGGCGTTGGGACTTTGCCGTGGCATCACACGGAGCAAGTTTCCACGCTCCACAGGAGATAACCCGTATTCTCGGTCACAGTCTTGACTATGCCGGGCAGGCCCGTCTGCTCATTGCCAAGGTGCTCGCCCGTCATGGATACACCGGAGACGTGCCCCTGCCTGACATTTCAACAAAGGCAAAGGCCCAGGCTTATCTTGGTCTCAACATGCAGCAGAAGAACAGTGACAAGCAGAAATTCCTGCAGACCATCGTTCCCAACTGGGTGAAACAGGCAAAGGCCGCTCATCGCCCCGTAGAGATGTAAGCAATCATGTGGAAAGAACCTTGGACGCTTAAAGAAGGAATCGCCATAGGAGCAGGACTCACCATTGTGGGTCTGCTCCTTCAGTTCACAGTCGGCGGCATTGACTGGGATAGTTTTGGTTTCCCGGTGAATGTAATAATGGTAATTGCCTTTACCCTTGTGGCAGTCGGGATTTTCCTGTTGCGCAATCGGTCATTCGGTCTGCGTTATCTTTCCTCTTTCTATTCAGCCGTGGCCTGTCTCATCTTTGTCGTGGTTCTCACGGTTGTGATGGGACTCACCCGGCAAGTGCCGTCCGGTATGCCTCCGATGGACAGACTGGGACTGACGCGAATGCTGAGTTTCTGGCCATTCGTGCTCACCTATATATGGATGTCACTCATCCTTTCCCAAGTGGTGCTGAAGAGTTTAGCCAACTTCCGATGGCGGAAGCTACCTGTATTGCTATTTCATTTGGGTCTGCTCATCGTCCTTCTGTGTGCAACATTAGGAAGCAGCGACATGCAACGACTGAAGATGACCGTAGGGAAAGACTCGCCCGAATGGAGAGCACTCGACGACTTGGGAAAAATTCATGAACTGCCAATAGCCATTCAACTACTCAACTTCAACATAGAAGAATATCCATCACGCCTGTTGCTCGTCGACAATGACTCCGGGAAAGTGGTAGAGACTGAGGACCTGGGCGGCTGGCATGTTGACACCTTAAAGAAGATAGAAGCATCAGCACCCATGATGGCTCGCGACACAACTTATTATATTTCCTGGCAACAACCTGGCTGCGTGCACTCCTGGCTCATCAGGGCAACTTCTCCCGACGGCAAACTCGTCAGACAGGGATGGATAACATGTGGCAGCTATAGGTTCCCCATGCAATTGCTGAAGGTCAGTTCTCAGTACAGCATTGCCATGGCTGAGCCCGAGCCCATGAGGTATCTCTCACACGTTCAAATATTCACAAAGTCGGGAAAAAACATCATCACAGACATCGAGGTAAATCATCCCTTCACAGTTGATGGATGGAAGATTTACCAGTATTCATACGATGAGAAGATGGGCAAATGGAGTGAAGTAAGTGTACTCGAACTGGTCCGCGACCCTTGGCTGCCGGCTGTCTATTTCGGCATTCTGTTGCTTGCCCTTGGAGCCATTGGTTTCTTCTTCACCTCATCGTCTGGCAGGAAATCTTTTCCTCAGCCCGCTCAATCCTAATTCTGAAACGACATGATTTGGAATCATTTCTTCATATTTTCCCTGTCGGCACTCATACTGTGGACCATAGGCTCCTATGCTGCATGGAAGGGGAAATCACGCAGGGCGGTAGTTTTTACCATCTGTGGTCTCTGTGTCTTCCTTGCTTTCATAATCTTGCTATGGGCCGAGCTCCGCCGGCCTCCCTTGCGCACCATGGGCGAAACCCGAATGTGGTACGCTTTCTTCCTCCCTCTGGCAGGACTCATCGTCTATGGACGATGGCACTATAAATGGTTATTGTCATTCAGTACCCTGATGTCTCTGGTGTTTATCTGCATCAACATTCTCAAACCCGAAATCCACAGCAAGAGTCTGATGCCAGCCCTGCAGAGCCCGTGGTTCGCACCGCATGTGATAGTCTATATGCTCGCCTACGCACTTTATGGTGCCGCTACGATGATGGCCCTCTATTTACTTTTTATCAAGAAGAGCAATGCGAGTCCGGTAGAGACAGCCACCACGGACAATCTCGTCAGTGTGGGCTTCTGCTTCATGACATTGGGTATTCTGATGGGAGCTCTTTGGGCAAAAGAAGCCTGGGGACACTATTGGAGCTGGGACCCTAAAGAGACTTGGGCAGCTGCCTCATGGTTCTCATATTTGATTTATATCCACTACAGGAAAATGCCTTCCAACCGACTGAAAATCGGAATGTGGATCCTCGTCATTAACTTCGTTCTGTTGCAAATGTGCTGGTGGGGCGTCAACTATCTTCCTTCTGCTCAGGGGGTTAGTATTCATACCTATAACATGGACTGATTTTTTGTTTTCCAAAGGCTATTTAACTTTCCCCTGTTCAGGATTCAAACTTTCTACACCTATTATAAATAGCCCTGGATTTGACCGTTTCACCACTTAGACGACTTGGGATTCTCACGGCCTACAAAGAGAAATAGACTTGTTTATTACTGAACTTTCGCAAGCTGTTATTTATTGATAGATTGGCTGGATGGGAGGATTCACACCCCCAAGGGGGTTGCGTTAACTTAGCGAAGGGATGAGGAGAAACGTTTGCGTTTCGACGAATCCCCTCGTAATCGCAGGCGTTCAAACGGGAGGCCTACCCCCGGACGGGGGTAGACTCTATCCTCCGCCACAACGAGAAGAATTC
>JBMNUW010000164.1:0-6475 GCA_050946475.1 Prevotella sp. | reverse complement strand
TGGCATCGTCCATGAGTAAAACAATTTATGTTGTTATACCATTTGAGACGGAACTGGCACATTTCTGACCCGATAACGTGAGAAATCGAAGATTTCCGGCTGTCCTGCAAGAATAACCGAAAAGTGCAAACAATATCTATTCGTGCGGAATCAACAATTTCAACATTCAGCAATAGCTAATAAATATATAAATCATACCATAATATAATAGCAATAAATTATACCATATAGTATCAATGAAGACAAGGAAACGACTGCTCTTTATCTGTTTGGGTAACATTTGCCGTTCTCCGGCTGCCCAGGCGGTGATGGAGAAGATGATAGACGACAGAAAGATGACGGACCGCTTCGAGGTGGACTCGGCGGGCATCGGCGGATGGCACATAGGACAACTAGGCGACCAACGTATGCGGCGAATGGTAGCCAGTCGGGGCTACTCTATGACGCACCATGCTCGTCAGTTTGACGCCGACAGCGATTTCGACCGTTTTGACCTCATCCTTACTATGGATGATGAGAATTATCGTATCATCACTCGTATGGCACGTAACGACCATGACCGCGCAAAGGTGAAGCCGTTGACACAATTCATGACGAAGCACGAGGGCGTTGACGAAATACCCGACCCTTATTACGGTGGTGAAAGAGATTTTGCATGGGCTCTCGATCTAATAGAGGACGGTTGCAGCGGACTACTTGATACGTTGACATGGAAACCGCGACTCATCATCTTAGACTTTGACGGAACTATCGGCGATACCAATCAAATCATCACTCAAACTATGCAGCAGACTCTTCAAGAGATGCATCTTGACGTAAAGTCAGCCGAGGAGTGCAGTCGCACCATTGGTCTGCCCCTCCAGCAATGCTTTTCCGCTCTTATGCCCATGACTGACGAGACAGCTGCCAAGTGTGCGGAAGTCTATCGCCGCATTTTCGCCGAACGCTGTGCCAACTATCACATTCCGGTGTTTCCTCACGTTGTGGAGACGCTACGACGGTGGCACCGTGAAGGCATTCTTCTTACCATCGCCAGTAGTAGATGTCATGCCTCTCTTCAGAATTTTGTTGACGACCTGGGCCTTGCAGATGTGTTTGCTCTGTTGCTCGGTGCTGACGATGTGAAGCGTGCCAAGCCGGATCCGTGGCCGGTGACTCATACGTTGCATATCCTTGGTGTGGAGGCGAAGGATGCGCTTGTGGTAGGAGATATGTCGTTTGACATCATTATGGGCGATCGAGCAGGGTGCAAGACCTGTGGAGTGACTTATGGCAACGGAACGCGCGAAGAATTGATAGCTGCCGGTGCCGACAGAGTGGTCGACCGTTTCGACGATATTGCAGATTGATATGTAAGTTTCTTCCGCACGGTAATCTTTACAGTTTGTGCTCCAACACCTCTACAACTACGATCTCACGATTGTTAAGCCATACGGTAATCTTTACAGGGGCTGTGTCACTGAAACAACCAAAAGTATGGTTACGGAATTTTCAGAAGTATGTCGTGATAAATACAGAATAAAGCCGCTGTAGATTCAGCGCCGTTAAGATAAAGTTACAGAATCGTGTAGCTGGAGATGCAGAATCGTGTAGCTGGAGATGTTGAATGGCGTAGTTGGACGTGCAGAATCGTGTAGCTGAAGATGCAAAATCGTTTGACAAAAGATATAAAAAAAGAGCAACTTACCAACGCCTTGGTAGCTGCTCTTTTCTGTTTAACCGTTATTGATGAATCTCCCGATCCTATTACTTATGTGAAATATAGAGATATTAAAATGAAAAATACGTAATTATTTTTTCTCATGATATGGAGTATGGTACCCGGAGACAAGCTTTCACGTAAAGTGGAGCAAATATCTACACGGTGAATACTCCTTTCTCGTCTGTAGACACAATGCGTCTAACAACGAAAATTCATTCTTTCAATCTGCCGCAGGAATAGTTCCCCGCGTCGTCTGAATAAGTTAATCTAATTTTCAAACAGGAATATGAAGTTCTTTTCTTTACTGTTGCAAAGGTAGGATAAAAATCGGTAATTAACAAGAATAGAGCAAGTTATTTCCTTTTAGTTAACGTTTATTAGGAAACTAGTATAGTTCTGAGTTTCCTTTCGTCATTTAAGCTGATAATTTGTTTCGCAAAAGGAATTATGCTGAACCGATAAGAATTATCCGAAACATCTTTGTCAGCATTTTTGTTAAGCGCAGACTTTTCAAAAATCAGACTTTGAAAGATTTTATGTTAGTTCTGTGTGCTGACGCTTTAAAGGATAGAGGCTGAACTTTTATAGTTGCCCGGCCTCTACCTGTCTGACCACTCGTTCTGTGAGACGGTCTACGCCGTTGGGGTCGTACTGCTTCTTCAGTGATGCTCCGAACACCCATGCGAAGGCCTGATAGAAGCCGGCACGTACAGGTCCAAGGAAAGCCTGAATGAGGTTATAGCTCGAACTGTTGCATTCACGGTAGACCAGTTTTATGAGAAGCTTGCCCTGACTGTAGGTCAACTTCTTCATTCTCGGAGTGTATTCCTTCTTGATGGAGGCTTCCACCCGTTTCATGTGTTCGTCCTTTGCTTTTTTGTTGGGTAGTGTCTGAAGATATTCATAGGTTTCAATGATAATCTTATTGACCTCCTTGGCAATGGGAAGAACCTTCTTCACATTGTATACCAGTCTGTTGTATGCCCTCCGCTGCCGGGCGTTCTTGAACACAGGCTGCGGATAGACATAAATATTGTTCAGCTCCATGTATTGAATGGAGTCCTTTCCCACGAGCACCTTTCCCACCTTCACCATAGGCACAAAGGTGGGGTTATCCATGTCAACCTCACGGTCTTCGGGATTGACATAGCCGGGACGGTCTGTCTGTGCCTCCACGGAAATGGAGACCAACAGAGCCAGCAGCAAGGAAAGGAAAATCTTGTTCATTTTATGAAAGTCGTTATTCTACGGTGACGCTCTTGGCGAGGTTGCGCGGCATGTCCACGTTGAGTCCTTTCTCCACGGCAATGTGGTAGGCCAGCAATTGCAAGGGAATGACGGAGAGCAACGGAGCCAGTGGAGCAAGGGTCTGCGGCACGCTGATGCATTCGTCGGCAATCTTTGCCACCTGTTGGTCACCCTCTGTCACAACGGCGATAATTCGTCCTCCACGAGCCTTCACCTCCTGCATGTTGGAGATGATTTTCTCGTAGCCATCATGATGAGTAGCCACGAAGAGTACCGGCATCATGTTGTCTACCAGTGCTATCGGGCCATGTTTCATCTCTGCAGCGGGATAGCCTTCGGCATGAATATAAGATATCTCCTTGAGTTTCAAGGCACCCTCCAGGGCCACGGGATAGTTCCATCCACGACCCAGATAGAGGAAGTTCGTGGCATAGGTATATGTGCGAGCCAGTTGTTGTATTCGGTCGTTCTGCTTTAGTACTTCGTCGATTTTTTCAGGAATGAGCGCCAGTTCACGTGTCAGTTCCTCAAAATCGTCTTTCGAAATGGTGCCTTTGGCATGGGCCAGGGCAAGCGTGAGGAGCACCAGACAGGTGAGCTGTCCTGTAAAGGCCTTGGTGGAAGCCACACCGATTTCGGGCCCCACATGGATATAGATGCCCGTGTCGGTTTCCCGGGCAATGCTTGAACCTACGGCATTCACAATGCCGAAGATGCAGGCACCCCGCTCCTTGGCCAGTTTTATGGCGGCGAGTGTGTCAGCTGTCTCGCCGCTTTGCGAGATGGCTATGACAACGTCGGAGGGATAAATCACCGGGTCACGATAACGGAACTCGGAAGCATAATCCACCTCAACGGGTATCTTGCAATATTGTTCGATGAGTTGCTTGGCGATGAGACCGGCATGCCAGCTTGTTCCGCAGGCCACGATGACGAAGCGGGTGGCGGAGAGCAGACGGTCGCGGTTGTTGCGCACGGCAGAAAGTACCACGTCGGTTCCAGGGAAGAGACGGCCGCGCATGCAGTCGCGCAGACAGCGGGGCTGGTCAAAGATTTCCTTGAGCATAAAGTGGGGGAATCCGCCCTTGTCGAGCATGTCGAGGTCGACTCCTATCTGCTTGACGTTCACGCCGACGGGTTCGTTGTCAAGATTCACGATTTCAAGTTTCTCACCGGGACGGCAAATGGCTATCTGGTCATCGTCGATATATACCACATCTTTAGTGTATTCAGCGATGGGAGTGGCATCGGAGGCGATTAAATATTCTTTCCGGTCCTTGCCGATGCCTATCACCAGGGGTGATCCCTTTCGTGCGGTGATGAGTGTGGAAGGGTCGCGACGGTCAATCACGGCGATGGCGTAGGCACCGATGCACTTGCGAAGTGCCTGGCGCACGGCCTCGACGAGCGGGCAATGATGAACGTTCTGAACATATTCAATGAGTTGCACGAGTACTTCCGTGTCTGTGTCGCTTTGGAAGGTAAAGCCCTTCTTGGCCAACTGGTCGCGCAACAGAGCGAAGTTCTCAATGATGCCGTTGTGTACCAAGGCAATGTTTCCCGACTGTGACACATGGGGGTGAGCGTTTCTTACCGAAGGTTCTCCATGGGTGGCCCAGCGCGTGTGAGCAATGCCAATGGTCCCCGATAAGTCTTTTCCTTCGGCAGTGTGCTCCAGGTCGGCGACTTTTCCCTGTGCCTTATAGACGTTCATTACGTTGTTAGAATTGATAAGTGCCACTCCGGCTGAATCGTATCCTCTATATTCAAGTCTATGTAAGCCTTTTATCAATATTGGATAAGCATCATGCTGTCCGATATAACCAACTATTCCACACATAAAATTCTGTTTTACAATTTCTGAAATTGTTGTCGCGAGTGTCGTGCGTCTTTTGTCTCGGGTCTGTGTGGCGCACTCCGTCTTGTCAACGTGTCATCGGGTGCAAAGATAATAAATGTAAGGTAGAAAATCGGACTTATCGTGTGGAAAAAGTGTTAAGCGCCTAAAATGAAGTTCGCATTTTGCGTCATGGCTTGACTTCCGACCTGTTCATCCACTTTCTCAGCAAAGTCCGTCTTGGACTTGCTCAATTTTCCTTCTCATAGCGTTTTTCTGTATGCATGAACCGTTTTCAGTATGCAGGATATTTTTTCTTGCCTCAGCAGGGGACGGGTTTCAATATGAAAAATAGACAGCCTCCCGTCGGTGTATGAAGCGGTTTCCAGTCTTATTATGCAATAGACAAGTTTTTCTATTTTTAAGTAGACAAGTGCGAAAGAAAACAGTTTTATACCACATATAAAAAAGATACAGAACAACATTTTTGCTATCATAAGCAAAAAAATTCATTTTTCTTTAAGTAAGTTTCGTGATTGAGTCGTATTTATAGAAAAAAAAGAAGAGATGAAATATCAAAAGATAATCTTACTTAGCTTCCTGTTAGGGCTGTTGTCGCCTGTTACGGCCCGAGAAACGGAAAACAGTTTGTCTGTTAATGACGCTTTGGATTATTGCCACCATCAGGTGAAAAGAGCTCTCAAAGAACTGTCTGACGACGGACGATACGAATTCAGTAAAGAACCGCGAAACATTCTTGCTAATGACCGGCAGAAGGGATGGAACCTTCGACCGGCCACTGCCGAGGAATGGTGCAGCGGTTTCTGGCCCGGCATACTGTGGATGGACTATATGGTTTCCAAAGACACATCGTTGCTTCGTGTGGCACGGGGGTATACCGAGTCGCTCCAGCCCATCGTCAACCGGCCGGTCTACGACCATGACCTGGGTTTCCTCATCAACTGCTCTTACGGTAAAGGCTATGCGGTGACGGGAGATGCTAATTATAAAAAGGTATTGCTGCGCGCCGCCGACTCGCTGGCCACACTTTTCAATCCCGTTGTGGGCACCATGTTGAGCTGGCCGCGCGAAGTGAAACGTCAGGGATGGCCCCACAACACCATTATGGATAACATGATGAATCTCGAGCTGCTCTTCTGGGCTTCGCGCAATGGCGGCAACCCGCTGCTCTATGACCTCGCCGTAGCACATGCCAAGACTACCATGCAGCATCAGTTCCGTCCGGACGGCACCTGCTATCACGTGGCAGTCTACGATACCATTACGGGTAACTTCATCAAGGGAGTCACTCATCAAGGCTGGTCCGATGCCTCTACGTGGTCACGCGGACAGGCTTGGGCAATTTATGGATATACCGTAGTTTACCGCTACACACATAATCCGATGTTCTTGAAATTTGCGGAGAAAGTAACAGATATCTATATGGAGAAGTTGAGGAAGACGAGCGACGACCTCATTCCATCCTGGGACATGGATGCTCCCGACCGACAGGTGAAGGATGCTTCTGCAGCCTGTGTCATCGCCAGTGCCCTGCTGGAATTGCAAGGGTATGTGGAGCCGTCGAAACAGCGCACTTACCGCGAGTTTGCCTTGCAGTCACTGGCAGAGCTTTGTACGGACAAATATCTCAGTGGCAAGAAGAACGTGAGTTTTCTGCTTCATTCCAC
>JBMNUW010000163.1:0-6579 GCA_050946475.1 Prevotella sp. | reverse complement strand
TCGGTCGGAGATGGCTCCCGGCGTATTAGCTGAAGTACCTTTACCGGTACCAAAGTTATATCCCACTCCGTTAAGGGTGACCGTCGAAGCATAGAGAAAGGCTCCGATGTTATTGTTACCAACCTGTCCCCAGCTGGCACGAATCTTCAGAAAATCCATCCATTTTGCAATGGGCTGCATGAACTTCTCTTCACTGACCACCCATCCTGCAGAAACAGAAGGGAACCATCCCCAACGATGTCCCTCTGCAAAGCGGGAACTACCGTCGGCACGCAGCGTGGCATTGACCATATAACGGTCTTTATAGTTCCAGCCCAAACGTCCGAAATAAGAGATACGACGGTAATCGTCATAAGGATAACCGGTTACAGTGCCCGTATGACCGTTCTGGTCATTGCTCAGATAGGCATGCTGCCAGTCATCATAAATGGAGAGCAGGGTGTTGGAACCTCCTACATAATCGCCTTCGTAGCGCTCCACCTCCATACCGAGCATACTGTTGAAGGCGTGGTCGCCCAACTTCCAGTCGTAGGTGGCGGTGTTGGTCCAGGTCAGGGTCCAGTTCTTACTGATGTTCTGACTTGCCGTCGAACCTGTAGTCTGCTGATCATTGGTAGTCGACACATAATCGGGACTGTACGAACGATAGGTATTGGTGTAGTGGTTGAAACCTAATTGGGTTCTCAGTTTCAGTCCTTTAATCGGTGCCAGTTCTGCAAAGACGTTTGCCATCCAGTTCTGACGATCGTTCTTGTTGCGACCACGATAGAGTGCAGCTACAGGGTTGCCGTCATACTGATACCAGTCGGTAGCAATCGAGTAGCTGTAACCGTTATTGAGGTCGGCACGCCCGTCATCCTGTAAATAGAGAGGCTGCAAAGGTGTTGTGGAATAGGCTCCGCGCAGACGGTTGTTATACATGTTGCCGGTACCTATCTGATTGGTCTTGATGTAATTGAACGAAACGCTCTCGCCAACGGTGAGAATGTCTTTGTAAAGTTTCTGCTGCATATTGGTACGCAGAGTGTAACGCTCATAGTTGCTGGCCTTCTTTCCACCTACAATACCTTCCTGTGAATAGTAGCCGAGCGACACGGCATAGGTGCTTTGCTTGGAGCCTCCGTTCACACCGACAGTGTAGTCTTGCACCGGAACATTGTCCTTGAACATCAAGTCCATCCAGTCGGTATCGTAAATATTGCCATCAGAGTCGTGGATGGAAGCTACGCTTGACCAGTCGTAAGCAGAACCTCCTGAATTAAGGTTCTGTTCGTCCATGAGTGCCATGTATTGCTCAGCGTTGCACATCTTAATTTTACGTGCAGCACTCTGCCATCCATAATAGCCGTCGAAGGTGACCTGTGCACGGCCTTCCTTACCCGAACGAGTGGTCATTATCACCACACCGTTGGCTGCTTGTGCACCATAGATGGCTGCCGAGGCAGCGTCCTTCAACACGTCGATACTCTCAATGTCAGCGGGATTGATGGAAGTGGGATCCACACCTGGAATACCGTCCACCACATAGAGCGGCGCATTGTTGGTATTGGAGCCTTGTCCACGTATCACCACCTTCATGGAGGAACCGGGCTGACCGCTCTCTGAGATAATGTTCACACCGGGGCTCTGTCCCTGCATGGCCTGCAGTGCATTGTTGGTGTTAAGTTTGGCGATGTCGTCACCTTTCAATTGAACGGTAGCGCCAGTCACCACTTTCTTCTTCTGCACACCATAACCGATAACCACGACTTCGTTGAGTGCACTCGATTCTTCATCAAGCTTGACAACCAGATGGTCACCTTTCACTTTCACCTTCTTTGTTACAAATCCTACGTAAGTCACCAATAGGGTCTGTCCGTCTTCGGCATCGATGGAAAAGTTTCCATCCAAGTCGGTCACAGCTACAGTCTTCGTCCCCTCTACCGTGAGCGTAGCGCCGATGAGCGTTTCGCCGTCCGTGGAGGAAACCACCTGACCTTTTACGATTTTTGCCCATGCCGCACTTCCACACAGTATGTTGGAAGCAGGAAAGAGAATCATCGCAGAAATCAGGATTCTTCGTAAGGTTGATTTTCCCATAGTTTTATTGTTTTTAGTGGTTAAATTGTTTCATTTTCTTCAAGCCATTGGTCCGGCAGTAATCAGCCGACATATTATATTAATAAGGTCTGCTTCATATAGAGCAATGGTCTGCCAATAATATTTCAATACGCAAAATTACATCTTTTAAACGATGTACCCCCGTCAACGTTGATTACAAGATGTAACCAAATGTTTCATTCGGTGCATGATTGTTTCATTCTATGTGCATCAATGTTACAACTGAAATTATGGTAAAGAAAGTTAAAAGCTCAATAAGCACTAAATATCAAGCAGATACAAACGTCAAGAAACAGCTATTGATACGCTATCGATGTGTACAAAAGTATCAATTCGCTTAAAACAAAACCCTGAAAAATCTTGCCTGTTCTATTTCAAATCGTTAACTTTGCGCTATATTCCTCCTGAAACATGTTGGTTAAGGAAATATTACGACTCAAAACCGCATTTCAGGTAAAAACCACTTGACTAAGCTGAAAACAATGAAACCTTTTATACTCCTGTTCGCTAAACTACGGTGTCTACTACCGGTCACCCTTTTTCTATGTCTCTGCCTGCAAGTCGAGGCAAAGATTCTCTCTCCTAAATTTCAGCGCATCAATTACAGCCAGGGATTGTCAGACAACAAGGTGAACTGTGTGTTCAAGAGCAGCAGCGGTTTTGTCTGGATTGGCACCCCTATGGGGCTGAATCGATATGACGGCATACGAATCCGCAACTATTTCGCTCTACCCAATGTTCCCAATTCACTGGTCGACAACAACATCGAAAATATCATGGAAGATGCTTCCGGGCATCTGTGGATACGCACCATCAAGGGTTACAGCATCTTCGACCCTTTCACGGAAACCTTTGACAACAACACTGCTCTGTGGATGAAACAGCATGCCATGAGCGGCGAAGCGGCGAGGGTGGCTACCGACGAACACCGCAACCTGTGGATACTTACTGCCAACGGACAGCTCTATCACTACGACTTCGCAAAAGAACAGACTCGTCTCTTGGTAGCGCGAACACATCTCCCCGCTAACCAGGCAACTGACTTGCAGGTGAAGGGACGTGAAGTACTGATTGCCTACAACAAAGGGCAAATTCTGCGATTGGGCTTCAACGGACAGAAAATCACACGACAGACATCCTTCAAGCTCATGCCTGCATCGACACCGTCCTCCGACTACAATATATATATAGACAGTCGCGGCCAATATTGGATCTACTCCAACAATATCTTACACCACTACGATAATCGATTAAGACAATGGCATAGCATTGACGGCTATATTGTAAAAGGTGTCGGTGAGGACAAGAACGGAAGAATTCTCCTCGCAACCGACCACGAAGGACTGGTGGTGCTCTCACCCGACGGCAAACGGAAAGACCAGTGGCTCTACGACCCTTCCGATCCCTTATCGCTGCCCGACAACACCTTACAAACCATCTATGTGGACAATCTGGGAATTGTCTGGGTGGGTACCTACCGCATGGGACTGGCTTGCTACATGAGCGGTAATCATTACATAGACCTGCTCCCCCTCGGCGACGTTTGTTCCATGAGTCAAGATCACCAGGGAAAGCTCTGGCTGGGATTCAACGATCGCGGTCTGGGATGCTATGACCTGAAAACAGGCTCACTGACCGTTTTCTCGAGAAAGCAGACCCATCTCGGGTCCGACGTAGTGGTGGCTACCCTCTGCACCGACGACGGCAGTCTGTGGCTGGGTACCTATCAAGGAGGCATGGCTTGTCTTCGCAATGGTCATTACACCGTGTGGCGGTCTAAGAGCAGCGGCCTGGCCAGTGACGATGTATGGGCCTTGTGCCAGTTGCCCGACAAACGAATAGCAGTTGGTACTCTCGGAGGCGGACTGCAAATCTATGACCCCAACCGAAAGCATTTCACGACCTATAACACACACAACAGCAAACTTCCGTCCGACTATATTTCTTCTCTTACCTTAGACCATCGGGGGCACCTTGTCATAGGCCATTCGCGTTCGGTTTCTCTGATGCGGCTCAGCGATATGAGCATCCGAAACATCTCTCCCGGCAGACTGGTAGGCAATGCGCTCCAGATAGAGCCTTCGGTCAATCAGGTGGTTGCCGACAAGCGCGGCCTTATATGGACCGCCACCACCATGGGACTGAGCGTCTACGAATCGCAGACAGGACGCTCTTACATCGTGCCTCTGCAAGGAGCAAGACCCTACGTCGATGTGTCAGGAATCGTCTGCGACCACAATGGCAGACTGTGGGTCACCACCGCCGACGGGCTACGCTGCGTAATGGTGTCTGGAAAACGAGGGAACAGACGTTTCTTCATCACTGCCTTCAGTCAGCACGACGGAGTGCAGACGCGTCTTTTCAACAAACGTTCGATGCTCTGTCTGAGCGACGGAAGAGTGCTTGCCGGAGGAATCGACGGTGTGAATGTCATAGAACCCGTCACATCAAATTCCAAGTCGGAGCAGGGAAATGTCATTTTCAGCGACTTCATGCTCTTCGACCATTTACTCAAGGTGGGCGAGGAAGTCAATGGACACGTGGTACTCAAGGAAGCCATCAATGAAAGCCGACACATAGTGCTTCGCCACAATGAAAACAACTTCTCCATTCTTCTGGCCTCAACGCCGGTGGGAGAACCCATCCGTGAACGCTTCATCTATCGACTTAAAGGACTGGGCGACCAGTGGCTTACCACCTCGGAAGACCAGAATGCCGTAAAATTCAATAATCTCTCGCCTGGCGACTACCAGCTGGAAGTGCGCCGTCTGTATGCCGACGGAAGTCCGCACCCGGAAGTGGCTTCCCTCTCCATCACCATCAAGCCACCCTTCTATCTCAGCACATGGGCCTGGATGCTCTATTTTGCAATTGCCGTGCTCTTGGCAATATATATTCGACGTACTTACCGTCGTCGCAGAGAGGTGGCAATGGAACGCCTGGAGATGAAGCAACAGCAGGAACTCGACGAAATGAAAATGACGTTCTTTACCAATGTCAGTCATGAACTGCGTACCCCTCTCACCCTTATCATGTCGCCCTTGCCCGGCATCATCGCCAAGGAGAGCAATGCCGAAATTGTGAACAAGTTGAAGCTCATTCAGCGTAACGCCTACCGTATGCTGGGAATGGTTAACGACGTGCTCGACCTGCGACGCATCATTAAAGGCAAAGAGATGCTCTCCAAACAGCGCGGCGACATCGTAGCCCTGACAAAAGGCATTTGTAAACAGTTCATCGGTCTGACAGATAAAGACGTCACCCTGACCTTCATGTCCGATGCTCAAAGCATTATTCTCGATTTCGATCATGACAAGATGGACAAGATATTTACAAATCTTCTCTCCAATGCCTTCAAGTTCATGGGCTCCCCGGGAAGGATAGAGGTCAAGGTAAAACTGGGCGAGAGCAACATGGTGCTCATCAGCGTAGCCGACAACGGTCCGGGCATCCCCGAAGAAGACAAGAAGCACCTCTTCGACCGCTTCTATCAGAGCCGTGACAACCGACAAGGCGGTTCCGGCATCGGACTCAACCTCGTAGCCGTTTACACGCAGATGCACGGTGGCACCGTCAGTGTGGAAGACAACGAAAAAGGCGGAACGATATTCACTGTCACATTGCCCCTCGGCAATGCTGAAATAGAAGGCAAGAAATATGTTGTAGCCCGAAACGGCGGTGCAGACCATGAAGAAAAAAGCCTTGAGGCCGCTGGTAGTCAAACGACCACGCCAAAATACTCCGTTCTCGTTGTCGACGACAACGAAGACTTCGTGACCTTCCTGCGCAGCGAACTCTCCGCCGACTATCATATTTTAGTTGCAGCGAACGGCAAGGAGGCTCTCTCGGTCATCATGGATGAGAGACCTGACGTAATTCTGAGCGACGTGATGATGCCCGTGATGGACGGGAACGAATTATGCAAGCGACTCAAGTCCGACCCGAAGACCAGGAGCATCCCCTTCGTGATGCTCACCGCACAACTCTCCGAAGAAGACGAGATTAAGAGCCGCAAGAGCGGTGCCGATGACTATCTGAAAAAGCCTTTCAGCATGAACCTGCTGCGTCTACATATTTCGCAACTCATTGAAAAGGGACAGGTCAGCTCGCCCGACGGCAAGGTGGAGCCGCGCATCTCTCAAACAGAAATCACACCGGAGAACAAAAAATTCGTAGAAAAAGCCACGGAATATGTGGAGAAGCACCTCGACGACACCTCGCTCTCAGTAGAATCCATGAGCCGTGACCTGGGCATGAGTCGCGTGAATCTCTACCGACATCTCACGGCTGCTACAGGAAAGAAACCCACTGAATTCATTCGCCTCATCCGTCTGCTACATGCCGAAAAACTGGTGATGAAGAGTCAGCTCTCCGTGGCTGAAATTGCCTACAGCGTTGGTTTCTCATCTCCCCGCTATTTCACCCGCTGCTACAAGGAACAGTTCGGCTATCTGCCCTCACAATATCAGAAATCAAATG
>JBMNUW010000162.1:0-6605 GCA_050946475.1 Prevotella sp. | reverse complement strand
CATAATTTGATTACGAAGAAAGGCCAAACAGTGAAGCGTGAATTCATTGTAAACAAACGCAGTCCACAGATTGATGGAAAAAATAAAGTGTTGCTGAAAGAGCGTGAGAAAAAATATCTTGATTGGGATGACCGGCTCACTTTGGAATTCAACGGAGATGCTCCGGCTGTGAAAAGCATCACTATCGAACCTGACACACAGGTCGTAACCTTATTTCTTTGCGGTAATAGCACAGTTGTTGATCAAAACTATGAACCCTTTACATCGTGGGGACAGATAATAACTCGTTGGTTTGATACCTCTGTAGCTATTTCCAATCATGCAGAAAGCGGACTTACAGCAGGGTCGTTTCTTGCCGACAAACGTCTTGACAAGATAGTATCAATGATGAGACCAGGTGACTATGTAATATGTGAATTTGGCCACAACGACCAAAAAGAGCATAGACCTGGTGACGGTGCTTGGTATAATTTCCAATATAACTTGAAGAAATTCGTGGATATTGTGCGTGCCAAACAAGGCAATATTATTTTCGTAACACCTACATGTAGACGTCAATGGGACGAAAGCCATCAACATATAATAAATACTCATGGCGATTACCCTGACGCCATGCGCGATGTAGCAAGACGAGAGAATGTCCCAGTCATTGAACTGCAACATGACACTAAGACACTTTTTGAGACACTTGGCTATGATGACAGTAAACGTGCGTTAGTGTTCTATCCTATGGGTAGCTTTAAAGGACAGACACGTGTGTTAGCCGACAACACACATTTCAATCCGTATGGAGCCTATGAAGTTGCAAAAATGGTAGTGATGGGATTGAAGCGACTTCACTTGTCATTAACCAACGGGCTATGTAATGAATGGGTAGACTACGATCCATCGAAACCAGATGACTACAATACGTTCAAGTGGATAATGGGTCCGTTACGTGATTCCAAAAAACCTGACGGCAATTAATATGCTATGAACACAGTTTGAACCTAACATCAAATATGATATAAGATAAAGAGGAATAGCATTCATTTATTCATGCTGCATGGTCAGCAATTTCTGGGGAAATAAGACTCGTTCCTTAC
Source organism: Prevotella sp. (assembly GCA_050946475.1). Lineage (GTDB taxonomy): Bacteria > Bacteroidota > Bacteroidia > Bacteroidales > Bacteroidaceae > Prevotella. Next base: position 5,520 of record JBMNUW010000162.1, on the reverse strand, counting down.
TTCATCTTCCCTCCTGTCACTGACCTTATCGCGCAGAAATAGGATGAGAATCTTATTATGAGAATTGCTTTTCTTATGATAAAGCCTATTTTGCAGCAAGCCAACAGCCGATGGCCATAACGACGGAAGCAACAACAAAAATCAGTGTGATGTGTTCGCCCAATAGCACTATCGAAAGAAAGGCTCCTATGAATGGTGCCAAAGCATAATAGGTACTTGTTTTGGCAGCTCCGATTACCCTCTGTGAATAGGTGTAGAAATAGATGCTCAATCCGTAGGCGACATATCCGAGCACAAGAATAATGAGTAATGAAGAATATGTAGGAAATTCGGCACCTGCACAAAGGGCTATCACCATTGCTCCCAAACCAGAACCGAAACCCTTGACAGTGACTATCTCCATTGGGTCGCGGTCAGCTATTTGCCTTGTGCAATTGTTCTCCAAACCCCAGCAGACGGTAGCACCAAGAACCAGCAATGAGCCAAAAGAAAAACTGAATGTATCGTCAAGACTCTCACCATCAATCGACAGGAGTATGCTTGCCACCGTAACGAAAGCAATGGCTATACAAAGTTTACGGCTGACTCGCTCGTGAAACATGAACAAGGCAAATAAAGCCGTGGCCACAATTTCAAAGTTGTTGAGCAGGGCGGTATTGGCTGCGGAGCAAGTGGTCAGACCGAACATGAGAAGTATCGGCGCAAGAATATCGAGTGCAACCATTGAGACGGTATAGGGCAAATCGGACCAGTGAAGGCGCTCCTCTGTCGTCCGTCCACGTTTTTCTCTCAAGAGCATCATCACCCCCATACCAATACCTGCACCGATATATAAGAACGAGGCTACCATTAAGGGCGAAACAGTTTGGAGCATCACCTTAGAAATAGGCGTACTCAATGCATAAAGCGCTGCAGACAGTATGGCATAAAATATCGCTATCTTTTCCTTACTGAAATTCATCTTGCGGATTGTTGTTAATCGAATTAAGCATCGCTTCGCAAATTTACAAAACGTCAGTGAAACAGCAAAACATTTTTCTAAAAGAACTATTTCAACATCAAAAGTATTACTACTGTCGTTGATATTCAACTTCAATCCGTAGATACCTGGATATCGGATAGGTATAAATACTACATCATGATACCACATTGCATTGTATCAATACTGGTGATAAAAAGGGGAAAATATCATAGCCTTATAATATCTTGTTTAACTGTTGTTTCGCCGGTATCCTGATGATAATCGTTCTTGTTGTTGATAATCTTTAGAGTGTCAAAAATTGGACACATATATCTTTAGGCAATCATCATATTCTTTGACAGCACAAAAGGCTGAATTCCTTGTTCGGAATCCAGCCTTTTTATACTCAGAAACTTATAGGGAACAGTAATAATTTCATTACTGTTCAGTAGTAAAATATATACCGAGAATTATTTCTCTCAGTTTTTCCGCATCTTCACCTCAACGCCTAAATTCTTTAATGCCGCCTGTATCTGTTGCCGGTTGGTGTCTCCAAGATGATAAGGGTAAACTACCTTAGGATGAATCATCTCTACAGCCGAACGCAACTGTTCGGGCGTCATCGTGAAGGGTTGATTGCAAGGCAAAAAGGCTACATCAATATTCTTCAGATTTTTCATTTCCGGAATATCCTCCGTATCGGCACCTATGAAAATCGTAAATCCATCGAGAGATATGACATAACCATTGTCACGCCCCTTGGGATGGAATTTAAGATGTTCCGGTGTCGTGTTGTATGCAGGTACTGCCTTCACCGTGATTCCCTTACCGAGGTCGAGCGAGTCACCATTGTGCATCACCTCGCCAAAGCCCAGCAAGTCGTGGCACCGTTGGTTAACAATAACCATGGTCTCGGATTTCGACAGTTGCCCGATAGCTTTTTTGTCCAAATGGTCGTAATGCTCATGGGTAATTAAAATGAAGTCAGCCTTAGGTTTCTTGCTATAATCGGTTACAGGTTTGACAGCTTCCGCCACCGGGTCGATTTCTATCTCTTTTCCTTTGAAGTTGATTCGCAGACTACCATGCTTGATTGGCTCTATCATAACGGTCTTTCCAGAAGATGTCTGGTAACTGTCACTCCCATTAACGCCCTTACTATTAGCGGAGCCACACCCGAACATGAGGGCAGGCAGGGAGAAAAGAATGTACTTGAGAAAATTCTTCATACGCAAATTCACTATCTTTGGCAAAAATACAAAATTATTTCCGTTACCGTATTAAATTAGTCAGCTTTTACGATTTATCTTGTCAAAACAAACTATAGACGATATTCCTATCGCTTAACAAAACTTCTTTATGAATCATCCACAATTCTCAGGTATATACATCGCATCTGTAAATCATTAAACTTTACACCCTTGTAGCAAATCTCATCTAACGTTACGAGAAAAAAACTATTTGGAATAACAGGAAATATGTATCATTCTGAATTTGTGTATCTTTGCTCACGAACTCCAAACGTTTAAAAGTAGTCGAATAATAAGATTAAAAACATGAACAAAAAAAATGTTACTGGAACAAAATGTGACAGGCGGCCCCGACTCAAATGATGAGCCCGGCGTATCAAGAATGATCACTCTGAACCATTCCCTCTACATTATGTAGAAATCAGCAATGATGAATTCTTCGACGAGAGTGATTGCTATCAATGAAGATACAAAAATTAAGAAGACATCAAAAAGAAACATCATCACTTGCAAGTAATTTCCGCCATTGATGCTAAACATTAGGAGAGCAACTGACAAAAGACAGTCGTTAGTGGCGGTAAAATAGACCTGCAATACTCCTACCTGATATAAACAAGTAAATAACAAAAATCTTCATATATGAAACGATTTTCTTCCATCCTATTAGCAATAGTCTATTCCCTGTGCTCTCTGTCACAAGAGATAGTGTTCCAGTCCGACGTCAATGCACTTCTGCTGGCATCAAGAGGACAAGCTGCAACCATTGTCTGCTCTGACGACGAATGGGCGGGAGTGAAACGAGCTGCCCAAGACTTATCCGACGATTTCATGAGGGTAACAGGCATGAAAGCTCCATATACTGAGAACTCAACTATCAAAAACTTGAAAGGCACACAAATTATTGTGGGCACCATAGGCCACAGTCAACTCATAGACCGACTCGTCAAGAAAGGTACTGTCAGAGTTGATGATGTCAAAGGACAATGGGAAAGCTATCTCATACAGACCATTGGTGACAATTTAGTTATCGTCGGCAGTGACAGACGCGGAACCATATATGGCATCTATTCGCTGTCAGAAAAGATTGGGGTATCTCCCTGGTACTGGTGGGCTGATGTGGCTCCCAAGCGCCACAATGAAATATATGTGAAGGATGGAAGATACGTGCAACCATCACCCAAGGTGAAATACCGTGGCATCTTCATCAACGACGAAGAACCATCGTTCGGTTCATGGTGCAGAAATAAATTCGGAGGGTATAACAGCAAGATGTACACTCATCTCTTCGAGCTGCTACTCCGTCTGAAAGCCAATTATCTATGGCCAGCCATGTGGAATGCGAGCTTCAACGAAGACGACCCGCTCAATCCCAAGTTGGCCGATGAATACGGTATCGTGATGGGTACATCACACCATGAGCCCATGATGCGGTCGCATGTTGAATATACCAGCAGGAAGGAACAAGTAGGCCCTTGGAATTTTCGGACAAATCCCAAAGGTATTGAGAAATTCTTCAGGGATGGAATGGTGAGAAATCGGAATTACGACAATTTGGTTACCATCGGTATGCGTGGTGACGGTGACGTGGGACTGGACTTCGGATCTGATTCAGCTAATATGGTAGTACTGAAAAGTGCCATTAATTGCCAGCGGAAGATACTCCGCGACATTTACGGCGAAAATCTTCCTCCACAGTTGTGGGCTGTCTTCACTGAGGTTCAACGTTATTACGATGCAGGATTCCAGGTGCCCGACGACGTGACGCTGCTCTTTTGTGACAACAATTGGGGCTACATCCGCAGAAAAGGACCAAAGAATGAGCTCAACAGAAAAGGAGGAATGGGGCTCTACTACCATATAGACATGAACGGCGGTCCATGGAATGACCGTTGGATTAACACCACGACAATTCCTAAATTACGCAATCAACTGAGTCTTGCCTATCAATCAGGACTTGACAGAATATGGATCATTAATGTTGGTGATCTCAAGCCGAAAGAGGTTCCCATCGACTTCATCATGCACTATGCCTGGGACCCGTCGAGGGTGAAGGCCGGTGACGAGCTATCCTGGCTTCAGCACTGGGCACGGCAGAATTTCAATGAGCGTTATTCAGACAGGATTGCAAATCTCGTCAGACGCTATAGTAAATATAACCTGTGGCGCAAGCCCGAAGTGGAAACCACGACTTGGTTCGACGTGAAAAACGGAGAAGCCAGTTATCTCGTAACCCTTTGGCGCAGACTGAGACAACTGGCCATTGACCTCTCAGCCGAAGTCACACCCGAAGACAGCAATGCCTTCTATCAGTTGGTTTATTATCCCGTGGTGGCATCAGCCAGTACGGCCTTGGTTTGGCTCTATGCGGGAATGAACAACTACTATGCAACCCACGGGGCCAAGAATATTGTTCTTAGCAGTTCCACTGATTCCGGAGGAAACATGACGGTCTATGCAGACAGCGCACGATGGTTCTATCGGCAAGACAGTTTGCTAAGCTGTTATTACAATAATGTATTGGCTCATGGAAAATGGAAAGGCATAATGAGTGATGTCCATATAGGATACAAGCATTGGTTCATGCCAAAGGCCAACGTTATGCCCCGTTTACTGACCATTCTTCCTGAAGCAAAAAAACGTATTGTTGCGAAGGGGGACAAACCTAGTCATGAGTTCTCTTTAGCAGCATACAACTACTCGGACATTGCTGACGGAAAGAACAACAGCTGGACTTTCCTTTCTGATTTGGGCAGGGGTAAAGGCTGCATGGGGGCATCCGACATCATGGCTGAATATGACGGAAACTTGCAGCATTCAGCACGCTTAGATTACGAGTTCCCGAGTGATGGCAAGGATTCCATTCATATTGCCCTCGGTATGTTGCCAATCCAAGATGTCGTACCCGAGCGAGGACTCCGCATTGCCGTCAGTGTAGACAAAAAAGCTCCCGTTATACTTGATGCAAGAAAAGGTCTGGTGGACACCTTTGAGGAGTACACCGAAAAGAATCTGTCTCACAACAAGAAGATGAAACCTCTGCCTCCTGTGAATAGACATCTCTATCTAAATGGTTATTATGGTCCGATGCGAAATGAAAATTTTGACGACATGAGGTGGCTTGACATAACCCTACCTTGTTACTCTTCGGCTTCTCAACACGTTATCCATGTATATCTTATTGACCCGGAAGTCGTATTAGAACGTGTTGTCGTCAATCCCGACAACACCAATCCATCTTATTTCACCGCATCATTCGAATGGGATGATATGGATTAGTAAAGGACTATTATTATTCTGTAATAGAATTTT
>JBMNUW010000161.1:0-6618 GCA_050946475.1 Prevotella sp. | reverse complement strand
GGTCACACGAGCACGACGTGCGCTGTTATCCCTTAGCGTCCTCTGCGCCTTTGCGAGCGCGTCCTATCCGTGTGAGCTCTTTTAGCCTTTCCATATTCTGGCAGAGAAGAAAGAAGAAAATGGTCATGGGCCATCATCCTTGGGTGTTTGGGTTTGCCCATGACGAAAATCGCTAGCGCGTAAAATTGCACCTGTGGTGCATAAAATATGCGGGCGATAACTACACATCAAGATTTCTCAACCACTTTTGAGGCATCCAAGGCGGTGCTGGGATTTTATGCGCCGCAGGCGCTATTTTATGCGTCGAAGACGCAATTTTATGCCCCAGCAATTTTCCTCTATTTTCTTTAAAATGAAAAAAAATATAGTTAGCCACGCAGTGGCAAAGTCAGGGGTTAGGGCGGGCACAAGACCCGCCCCTACGCTGGCTCCCATGTGGTGTTGCTGGTGTCGCTGTTAGGGCGGGCACAAGACCCGCCCCTACGCTGGCTCCAATCATGCCGAAGGCCACCATCGGCCACGGCGAACTATGGCGTGCATTGAAGAAGTCACGATTGTCGGCCTTGCGGCTCGTCAGCCATGACAATCCGAGTAAACAAAGAAAATAAAGAAGGATGGTCGCAATGATAATCATAGGTTCAAAAGACGGAAGAAAAAAAGAAGTAGCCAAAAATAGAAGACATATGTAGTGCTTGTTAACCTATAAGCAGCAAAAACAAGAACCTCTGCATCCTCACGGACACAGAGGTTAGACTCTCTTTAAAGCACAAGGAGAAGGAAGTTACACTTTGCGAAAGGAAAGGAACTCTCATCCGTGTGCAATGTCGTTATCGTTTGTGTTATTGTCGTTTCATTGACACTGCGAACCCACCGCCCGGTGCTTCAGTGAATTTAAGTACATCGCCACGCCGCACCTTGCGGTGAGTGATGACATAAGCCTTGGGATTGGTCTTATAGTCAGCATTCTTTGCATCGGCATAGATCGTACAGTCGTAAACAGCATGCTTATCAAGGAAGTCGAGTTTCACGCTGCACTGATGTCCGTCGGCATCGCATTTACCACCAAGATACCAGTCACCGGTCTTCTTGGCCTTGCGTGCCACGGTGATATATTTGGCAGGTTCGGCCTCAAGATATTTAGTGTCGTCCCAGTCGAGAGGCACGTCTCTGATAAATTGGAAGGCATCGTCGTACTTGGCGTAGTTCTCAGGCAGGTCAGCGGCCATGGCCAGTGGACTGTACATGACCATGTAGAGAGCAAGCTGCCCCACGAGTGTGGTGTGAACATACATGTCCTTCTTGTTGGGATTCCAAGTGCCGATTTGGGTTTCAAGGATGCCCGGAGTGTAGTCCATAGGGCCACCCTGCAGGCGCGTAAAAGGAAGTATGACTGTATGATAGGGCTCATTGCCTGAGAAAGACTCGTATTCCGTGCCGCGTGCGCTTTCATTGCCCACCAAATTCGGCCACGTACGGCAAAGGCCGGTAGGACGCACGGCTTCATGGGCATTGACCATGATATGGTGCTTGGCAGCCTCGGTGACGCAATAGAGATAGTGGTTGTTGATCGTCTGACTATAGTGATGCTCACCACGTGGGATGATGTCGCCGACATATCCACTCTTTACAGCGTCGTAGCCATATTTGTTCATCAAGTCGTATGCTGCCCCGAGATGTCTCTCGTAGTTTTGTGTAGAAGCAGAAGTCTCATGATGCATCATCAGTTTGACACCCTTAGAATGGGCATAGTCGTTGAGAGCCTTGATATCGAAGTCGGGGTAAGGCGTGACAAAGTCAAAGACATAGTCCTTGCTGTGTCCAAACCAGTCCTCCCATCCCTCGTTCCATCCTTCGACAAGCACTTCATCGAGATGGTTCTTGGCGGCAAAGTCGATGTATTTTCTAACCTCAGCGTTGTTGGCACCATGACGGCCGTTGGGCTTCACTTTCGTATAGTCAGTTTCACCGAGCTTCACAGAAGGCAGATCGTCAGTGTAGTTCCAAGTGTTGTTGCCGGCAATCATTTCCCACCACACACCGCAGTATTTCACAGGGTGGATCCAGGAAGTATCCTCTATCTTGCAGGGCTCGTTGAGGTTGAGCGTGAGCTTGCAGGCAAGCATGTCACGGGCATCATCGCTGACAAGCACCGTGCGCCATGGTGTCTGACAAGGTGTTTGCATATAACCTTTCATGCCGGTGGCATCGGGGGTAAGCCAGCTCTCGAAGACCATATTCTTGTCGTCAAGGTTGAGGTGCATGGTGGGATAGTTCACGCAGGCGGCCTCGTGAATGTTGATATACAGCCCGTCGTGTGTCTTCATCTGTAGCGAGGTTTGCACACCAGTCGGAGAGAACACTGTTTGAGAGGCATTGCCGTCGACAGCAGTCTTCATACGTTGGCGAATACCGGAGAGTGGGGTGATCTGTGTCTCATATTCTTGTGTGTCGTAGTCGCCCGGGATCCAGTAGGCAGTGTGGTCGCCCGTCATGGCAAACTGTGTGTGCTCTTCCTTAATGATGAAATAGTTGAGATCCGCCTGCTGCGGGAATTCATAGCGCAGTCCCATACCATAGTCGTAGACGCGGAATCGGATGGTGATGTGTCTGTTGGCAGCCTTTTGGTAAAGGTTTACAGCCATCTCATTGTAGTGGTTGCGGATCGTGGATGTTTCTCCCCATACCGGTTTCCACGTCTCGTCGAATGTTGTTCTCTTGCAATCTTCCTCGGTGAAACCATCCATGAGGCTGGTCTCCTGCAGCCCCTTGCTGGCATGCTTGTCCTTGGCCAGTTCCAATCCAAGATGAGAAGGACGTATCACCTCACGCTTCTTATAGGTCATCTCGTATGTGGGCACACCATCTTGCGAGAGAGAGAATTTTACCGCTACGTTGCCGTTGGGTGACGTAACCGTCTGGGCTTCAAGTCCGCGTGTTGGTAACACCAGAGCGATGACCAATGCGAATAATATTTTGCTATAGTTCATTTTTGTTTTGTTCAACAAGTTTTTGTCTGTTTATGATTCCTCTCCTCCTTGCCAGAGAGGGCCAGGAGGAGAAGCTGTTCACTCTATCACCACCATGGTCCAGTATTTCAGTGAGGGCAGGGTGAAGGTGATATAGTCACCCTGTTGTTGGAATGGCAACTCCTGGGCGACGCCGCCAAGAGCATCGGGCGAGGCCACCCATACTTTCTTCACATCTTTTGTCTTCACTGCCAAAGGAATGTTGGACAGCGCCTTGGGTTCTGGTTGTGTGCCATCCATGTCGCGCCAACTCAGAGAATTGGCTTGGGAGAAGTTGAGCAGGCTGATAATCTTCTTTCCATTCACTTCGCGGCATACCGTGGTAACGGTCTGCAACTTGGGGGGCCACGAGTTGATGGTCACCTCGCTGCTGTTGGCTACGACAGGAATGGAAAGGTCTGTTCCCCGGTCTCTCAGCAGGTTCTCGTATGCAGTAAGGAAATCGTAGTAGTGAACAATGGCCTTATCGAGTTGCCCGTCCATTTTCAGGTCGCCATTGGGGAAGTACTCTTTATGGAGCATGTGGTCACCTAATTCCAGATGGCTTGCTCCGATGGCAAACATCACGGCATCAGTGAGCAACACGCCCGGCGTGTTGAACGTTCCGGACTCCTTATTATAATTCATGTAGGCAGCGAAAACCTGAGCCATTGCCGGAGCGGCAGGATCTGTGTTGGCTTCGCTTTGATTATTACGCATGATAGAGAACAGGTCGGCAAACTGGTCTTCACCTCCCCACAACTCGCTGTAGAGAAAGTCTACGTCGCCCGTGGCAGCCATCTGTTTAGCACCGTAGTTGCTGACGGCATTCATCACCAGTCTCTTCGCAGGATCGGATTTTTTCATTTTGGCAATAAACGAGGCAAATCCCTGGGTGACGTTGATCTTACTGCCATAGTAGTCATATTCCGGATCACGGTTTCCCACTTGGTCGATATGGAAGCCGTCGAAGTCAAACGTTTTATAAACGTCGCTGACCTTCCGGGCGAAATAGTCTTGCCAGGCTGTGTTGCCGGGATTGACGAGCGTGATATTGCTCTTCCATCCTGATGGCAAAGTGAGCGCATCGACAGTGCTGTGGCTCTCATCCTTATACATGTACCATTTGGGACTGACACCATCCTGTACGGCATCATCCAAAGCACCGTAGCAGAGGTCATAGAACATGGCCTTCATGCCGTGGGCATGGGCTTGGCTGATATACGCTTTGACGACACTGGTGTTGACCTTGCGATTGGCGATATCGGCATAGCTGTCCTCTACCTTACCGTCGCGAAGCACCACGGGCTCGTGGTGCTTGTTTTGCCAGTCATAGAACTGCAGGCCGTTGATGTGGCAGCGATTAAGCAGCGCTGTCTCCTGACTGATCACCTCAGATGTCTTCGTGTCGTCGTAGGTTCCCACGAAGCCATAGCGCGGATAGCGTGCCCAGTCGGAAGACACATCAATAGCGATTGTGCCGCAGATAGTCTGTTTGCCACTGGCATCAGTAGTGTACACATCAGCGAGGTAGCCCGTGTAGTCAGTGGAAGGCGGTGTCCATGTCCAACTGGTACCGGTGAGAGACTGTTCCTCAATGACGGTGGCACCTTGGCGGTAGCGCACCTTGGCACCGTCCGGCAGCGGACTGCCGGACGTGAAGGAGACTTTCTCTCCGGGCGCATATCGGGCCTTGTCGGTGGACAAGTGTAGACTGAGGTCGGAGATGAGCGTCGTCGCCGGCTGTGTCGGCTGGATGGTCGACGGATCTATGGAAGAATCGTTGTCGCTGCTGCAAGCCGCGCACAGCAGAGGTATAGCTAAAATCAAAGAGTACATTTTCATGAGTATCGTTTTATGTTGTACTGGGATATCTATAAGTATTCTATTGTTTGACGATGGAGACCGTCTCGGCGAGTTGGTTAAGCGTGATGGTGTAGGTACCCGACTGCGTTATTTTCCACTTCTGGTCGATGTCGCCTACATTGATGTCGAGATACTGGTTCTTGAATTCCTCATCGCTTTTATCAATGAAGAGCATCTTTTCGGTCTGGCCGGTAGGCTCCTTGTCGTTGCCTGCGGCACAGAGGAACCAAGCGCCATTCCAGTCGTTGCGCTTATCACAAGTGAACTTCAGCTCTCCGGCATTCAGCGTACCGGTCCATGTGAAGATGTAAGGATTATCGGTGGCCTGCAGGGCTGTGGCATTATCAATTGACCAGCCTGCGGGAGTAGCATCGCCAACCATCCAAATGGTGGTGTAGGGCGTGAACGGTTTCATCAGCATACGTTCTTGTCCTTTACGGATGTCCACACATATCTTATAAGCCTTGCCGGTCTCCCCATCTTTCAAGAACCATTTATGGTCAGGGTCATAGCCACTGACAAACTGCATGTGCGTGTCGGTGTAGGGAGCATTGTCAACCGTCGCCTTGTACATATTCTCCCAGCTGCCTTTGGCTGTGCCGAACTTGAACTCTCCGCCTTTGTCAAACACCCTGCCGGTGCGGAAGAGGTATGGGTCAAGGGCATCTGTGCTCATCGTCTCAAAGCCCCAGTCGGTCATATTGCCCACCAAGTAGAGATGATCGAAAGCCGGACGGTTGCCTTCGGCTTGGGTGAACGTTACATCACCCGTGAGCAGATTGGCTTCCACCTTATAATAATGGCTCTCTTCTATCTGCCATTTCTCATCGGGCTCGTTGTCGCCGGTGCGCAGTACGGCACGGTCATCTGTTCCTTTGTTGTAAGAGGGAAGGAATTGTCCCTTTGTGGTGATGAACTTCAGAGAACCTGCCTTCAGATCACCTTGCCATTCAAATATACCATTGTCAATGCGCTCCATGGCCGTAGCATTGTCGGCGCTCCAGCCATTGGGTGTAGCATCGCCGATGAGATAGAGCGTTGTGGTGACCGGCTGATAAGGTGTGACAGAGAAAGAGAGGGAATCAGACAGAGTGCCTTCCCATCCCGGAGTCTGAGTCAAAATACGCGCTTCGATGTCGCATTTCTGTCCGGGCACACCACCGAACTGGTCGAGGACGATCCCATTAAGGTTTTCTTGGTTCACGCTCCAGGAATAGGTCTGTCCTTCTTGACAGATGGCTGTATAAGGCTCGGCGAAGTGCGTGCCGGCCTTAGCCAGTTGTAGTGTATAGTAGATGCGGTTGCCTGTGCCGCCATTGTTACCCGTTGTCCAGTTGAGCGTGAGAGCGTTGGCAGCGTGATTGATCTCCTGGAGCACATCGGTGCTTTGGTCAGCAGTGAGTGTCAGAGGATCCATGCCGAGGTTGTCTTCCTGGTAATCCTGGTCGTTGCAAGCCGTGAAGGACAAACCGCAGAACAGCCATACCAAAAGCGAAAATAAATATGTCTTATTCATACTACTTAGCGTATTATTGATTAGAAAACAATGTGTGGCTTAATAGCCTGGATTCTGTGTGATGAGAGGATTGGCGTCTATCTCTGTTTGAGGTATAGGGAATAGCAGCCGATCCTTGTTGACATTGTTTTTGCCAATGGATTTCAGGAACTTGATGGCATAGTTGCCATGGTCAATGCGAATCATATCGAACCACCGATGTCCCTCGAATGCAAACTCCATACGCCGTTC
>JBMNUW010000160.1:0-6627 GCA_050946475.1 Prevotella sp. | reverse complement strand
AATACTGTGCGGGAACACATCCCGCATAAAAAATGGAAGGTTGACCGATGAATGGTGTCAAATGATAAAAAAACAATAAAACTTGAAAGGTTCTTTTCTAATATGTAGGAAATTTAGTAAATTTGCGAACATCATTGAGAGTAGCAATTTCTAATTATCATTTTATTTAATTATAAAACAACATGACAATCGATCAATTCAACTTTGCCGGCAAGAAGGCAATCGTTCGTGTAGATTTCAATGTGCCATTGGACGAGAATGGCAATGTTACAGACGACACTCGCATCCGCGGTGCTCTGCCCACACTGAAGAAGATTCTCGCTGACGGCGGTGCCGTAATCATGATGAGCCACATGGGCAAGCCCAAAGGCAAAGTGAATCCGAAGCTGTCGCTCAAGCAGATTGTTTCGAAGGTGAGTGAGAAGCTGGGTGTGGACGTGAAGTTCGCTCCTGATTGTGCCAATGCCGACAAGGAGGCTGCTGATCTGAAGATGGGCGAGGCTCTGCTGTTGGAGAACCTTCGCTTCTATCCTGAAGAGGAAGGAAAGCCTGTTGGCGTAGAGAAGGGCACTCCCGAATACGACGAGGCCAAGAAGGCCATGAAAGAGAGCCAGAAGAAGTTCGCCAAGAAGCTCGCTTCCTACGCTGACGTTTATGTCAACGATGCTTTCGGCACCGCACACCGCAAGCACGCTTCTACTGCTGTAATCGCCGACTACTTCGACAAAGACTCGAAGATGCTGGGCTATCTGATGGAGAAGGAAGTAACCGCTATCGACAACGTAATGAAAAATGCTAAGCATCCTTTCACTGCTATCATCGGCGGTTCCAAGGTAAGCTCCAAGCTCGGTGTTATCAAGAACCTGCTCGACAAGGTGGACAACCTGATTATCGGTGGTGGTATGGGTTATACCTTCATCAAGGCTCAGGGCGGACACATCGGTAACTCTCTTCATGAGGATGACCTGATGCCTGAGGCTCTGAACGTTATCAAGACTGCCAAGGAGAAGGGTGTCAACCTGAGTCTCTCCGTAGCTACTGTTGCCGGCGATGACTTCAGCAACGACTGCAACCGCAAGACTGTAGACATCTACAACATCCCCGACGGATGGGAGGGAATGGATGCCAGCGATCAGAGCCTTGAGAACTGGAAGAAGATTATCCTCTCTTCGAAGACCATTCTGTGGAACGGTCCTGTAGGTGTATTCGAATTCCCCAACTTCGCTCATGGTACCGGCGAGATTGCCAAGGCTGTGGCTCAGGCTACTCAGGAGAACGGCGCTTACTCTTTGGTTGGCGGTGGTGATTCTGTAGCAGCTGTAAATAAGTTCGGTCTGGCCGACAAGGTAAGCTATGTTTCTACCGGTGGTGGTGCAATGCTCGAGGCCATCGAGGGTAAGGTGCTCCCCGGCGTTGCTGCTATCAAGGGTGAGTAATTGATTCAAATACAATAAAAATAAGCGCCTGAAGGACCCTATCAAAGGTTCTTTAGGCGTTTTTTATTTTCCAACGGTATCCATTATCCGTTTATAGAAAGGACGAATGAAATGAGACAGAGAGAAGCAAGAACCATTGGGGAGAAGACAGTTAAAACTCCTACAATGGAACATATATCAGGAATCCATATTAATATAATAAGAAGCGCCTTGTTCCTTTTCATGTTTCTCCTCTCTATCCCTGTCTTCTCCCAGCGAAACGAAATACTGAACGACCGCATCGCCACATTACAGGTGGTGGCTGGCGACGACTGGACGAATCCTCCTGTCATCAAGCTTGACGAAGGAGAAACGGTACGCATAGCTTTCGACGACCTTACTCACGACTATCACCGCTACACCTACAAGCTTGAGCACTGTGAGGCTGATTGGACACCGTCGACGGAACTTTTCGAAAGTGATTTCGTGGAAGGCTTCGCCGAAGGGAACACCATTGACGATAATGAGCAATCTATCAATACCAACCAGCTCTACACTCACTATCAACTGGAATTCCCAAACGACGACTGCAAATTAAAACTATCTGGAAATTATCGTGTCACTGTTTACGACGAGGAAGAAGACCACTCGCCTGTGCTTGTGGCCTGTTTCATGGTTTACGAAAACAGCATGGAATTAGGCATCTCTGCCACTTCTCTCACCGACAAGGATGTGAACGGAAGGCATCAGCAACTTGGCATGACTCTCAACTTCGGCACGCTCTCCGTCACAGACCCGCACCAGCAAATACGTACCGTGGTCACACAGAACGGGAGATGGGACAATGCCGTCATCAATGCACAGCCGCAATATGTGCGTGCCGATGGACTCATATGGGACCATTGTCGTGATCTCATCTTCGATTCGGGCAACGAGTACAGGAAATTTGAAACCCTGGATCTCGATCACACCACCATGGGTGTTGAACGTATCGAATGGAATGGCAGTCAATATACCGCTCATATATGGACCGACGAACCTCGTCCCAATTATGTCTATGACGAAGACGCCGACGGAGCCTTTTACATCCGCAACTCTGATAACGTGGAAAACGATATCTCCACCGACTATCTCAACGTACACTTCCGTTTGAAGTCTCCTCGACTCCAGGGTCAAGTCTATCTTAACGGGGCCTGGACCAACGACCGTTTCCTGCCGGCCTACGAAATGCACTGGAATGACATCGGCCAGCTATATGAAGCCTCCGTATGGATGAAACAGGGCTATTACAACTACCAATATCTTTGGATGAAACCCGACGGCACCCTCACCTTCGTTCCCTCGGAGGGAAATTTCTTCGAGACAGAGAACCGATATGATGCCTATGTCTACTACCGAGAGACCGGCGGCAGAACCGACCGACTGGTAGGATACGTACAGTGTGTGTTGAAATAAATGGAAGGCAAGGCAGTACCTTCCAAGAAACGAACCGGAGCAACATCTCACCACTTGTCCGATTCTCAAAACAAGTAGGCCACCCGGGCGCCCAATGTCATGATATGCATATATTCGCGGGTGTTGCCGCAGGGAGACTGTAGATTATAGTCCAGAAACACAGAAGCACCAAGATGACGATGTACCCGGTAATTGAGCGAGGCACCAGTGCCCAAGCCCCATCCGCTATTAGCAGGAATGGAGGTATCGCCGATTTGCGTACGGGTATAATGCGTGAAAATGGGCATTGCATTTCCCCCGATGCTCCACCGCATTGACAAAGGAAAATTCACATACAATCCTGCTCCGAAACCGTAGAAATCGAAAGTATTGTTCGGAGCGTCGTTTTCATTGACGATATATTGCAGATTGGAAATTGACAATCTGCCACCGATGCCAAAATTCTGATGGAAGAACCAGGCACCTTCAAATCCCATCGTAGTGCCAGTGGAGGTGCTGAATGTATGGCTCTCGTCGATGTCGTAATGACTCAAGGGCAAATTGAATCCCACATTGAGTGAGAGGAAAGAGGGCGGCGTCTTATCCGTAAGTCGGTCGTCGTAGTGGCTGACCTGATTTTTTCCCTTGCCATGTAAAATCACATCTGCCAGCCAGTATCCCATCTCTGTAGAAATGATTCCGATGCCGGCACCCACCATAACGTCGCTGAGCCAGTGCTTGTTGTTCGCCATTCGCATAAGTCCGGTGGCTGTGGCTGCAGTGTATGCCCCCACCCCTACCCAAGGACTCAGGTGCCCATATTCTT
Source organism: Prevotella sp. (assembly GCA_050946475.1). Taxonomy (GTDB): domain Bacteria; phylum Bacteroidota; class Bacteroidia; order Bacteroidales; family Bacteroidaceae; genus Prevotella. Next base: position 2,952 of record JBMNUW010000160.1, on the reverse strand, counting down.
CGTTAAGCATGGTGGCTGTCATGAAGGCTGTTGCAGTATGTCCCGAAGGGAAACTTTGACAATTGGAACCGTCTGGCCGCTCTACATGCGTGATGTTCTTCAGGGTCCAGACCGTTGATGACATAATGGCTGTCGAAATAGCATCTGCCACAAGCATCCGTTTCCAAGTGGAGGCAGAAGGCACACCCGCCATTTTCATGCCTACTAGTACGGCTGCCGGCAAGAACTGGGTGTAGTTGTCAAGTGTACGATGAAAATACGGCATGAAGTCGTTGCGCAACTGACGGAACTTGTCGTCTTGATGTTTTTCAATGAGTCCGCCCACTATCAGTGGCACACCGATGTAAGTTGCCTTAAATACGCGCGACGCAGCAATCCGGTCCAGGAAATGCTCCCTGGCCGAATCTTCTAAAACAGTATCCGTCTGCAGACAGCAGGTATCGCCGTCGTTATTGAGGTCATGTGCACTGGCTGGTAGTCCAGAGTGCAAGAGGATAGCAACAAGACAGACCGCAAAACATTTTCTAAAGTCCTTCGTCATATTTTATCTCATTGTTTTTCTTCTTCTGCAATCCAAAATTCCACACAGCTCCTACATATATGATGCGAGGGTTGCGACGTGTCACAACATGCTGCACCATGTCGCCGGTATCGAGTTCCTGTGATCTCTTGTAGGTATCGAAAAGGTCTGTTACGGAAGCAATGAAGGAAAGTCTCCATTGGGGAATTTCATATCTGGCTCCTAAGTTCATACGGAAGTCTCCCTTACGATAACCTTGAGAGAGTGCACAGCGTGAACGGTAGCGTGAATTAATTTGCAGGGTAAAGTTTTTCCAGGGGGTGATATCGGCATTAACCAGCATGGACCATGACCATGAGTTATGATTGCCGCCCGAACCTTGCGTGGTTCCTGATATTCTGTTGTAAAAGCCGTTGAGATTACAGTCGAAGTGAAGCCACCGGGCCACGGGCTGACTCCACACTAGTTCGGCACCTGCGGCATTGTGGCTCTTGGCATTCTCCGGTCGTGTGAGCAGTTGTCCATTATCAAGGTTATGCGAGGTCCATACAATTTCATTGATGGTGTATCGGTCATAGAACGTTGCCATGATGCGGGCCCCTGCCTCATTTTCCCACTGCCAGCCCCACTCAAACGAATGAGTCTTTTCAGGTTCCAGGTCGGGATTACCGGAACGCAGACTCAACGGGTTGATATACTCTGCGAAGGGGTTGAGCCAGTCGCCGTCGGGCCGTTGCACGCGCAAACTGTAGCTGAGCAGCATCGTAAGCTGCTTGTTGAGGTGCCAGGAGGCGTGCAATGTGGGGTAAAGATTGAAATAGTGCTGGGTGGTGAGAGAGTCCAGCGTGTAGAGGTGACTGCGCTGGGAAACGTACTCTCCACGCAAACCCGCCAGCAGTTCCCACTGACCGAGCGTAAGCTGTGCCGTGGTGTAGAGACTGTGGATGATGCGTCGGTTAGTGAAGTCGCTGGAACGCGCAGAGTCGTTGACATATTCCGTACCGTCATATAATGAAAGATGAAAGCGCTGCACCCTTCGCTCGCACTCAAACTCGTAGCCGGCTTTCAGCGTCAATACATCGCTGAAGTGATGCTCCAGTCTGACAGAAGCTGTATTCAGATACATGGCGTCCAACACGTGCTGCCACTCTTTTTGGTCGGTGGTAGTGCTGTCAGTAGTCGTAATGGTGCGGTAGTCATTGCCCTCGTCTTCCTTTTGTGAATTATAGGAATAGTCCACATCAATGCGATTGTTCTTTCCGTAGAGGTGCGAGTAGTGCAGACTGCCCGTCCAGTTGTTTTCCGTGGCATCGGCGCTCCGGGTGCGTTTATAGGTTGAGAGCGTCGTTCCGTCACTGTTTGTGTCCGTGGAACTGATGTCCTCCGAACGCAGGAAATGCCGCCGGTTGTAGCCTCCGTTTGCCTCAAAGTGGTCCTTGTCTGTGAGGTCCACTCCTACACCCAAGCTGTACTGATAGGAAGAGGGATGGCCCAGTCCAAGCTGCTCCTGCTTGATAGCATGGGTGGAATAGGTGCGGTCATCGTGGGTTGTTCGGTCATAGCGGTCTTTCTTATAGGAGAATCCGCCGGTAAAGTTCCATTTACCCACATGATAATTGGCATTGAGTCCGGCACCGTAGCGGCTCTTACTTCCGGCATTAACCGAGACGGTACCATTCAGTCCGGGCTTGACATTTTTCCGGGTTACGATGTTGACCACGCCCGACACACCGTCTGGTTTGTATTCAGCTGACGGATTGGTAATGACTTCTATCCGTTCAATCTGCGAGGCGGACATCTGCTGAAGAATGTCGCCGCGGTTTTTGGAGTTCATCTGCGCCGAAGGGCGTCCGTCAACGAGAATCATCACATTGCTGTTACCACGCAAACTCACGTTTCCATCTATATCCACATCCAGTGTCGGCACATGCTGAAGCAGGTCACTGATGCTTCCTGTCGTGGCCATGACATCATTGTCCGTCATATACACTTTGCGGTCGAGCTGCTGTGAGAACGTCGGACGGTGACCGGATACCACTACCTCTCCCAATTGTCTGCCGCTGGTGTCGTCGAGATAAAGAGTGCCCAATGATTGATTACTTCGCACGTCGACGTTTACGAACTTATCGGAGCATCCCACGAAACTGTACCTCATGATGTAGGAGCCTGTATCCACCCCTGTAATTACGTAATGACCGAGTGAATCGGTTGTCGTTCCACCTGCCAAAGTACTGTCGGCCCGAAGCAGAGAAACGGCGGCAAACTCCAGCGGTGACTTGTCCGATTTGGCTGCCACCTGTCCCGTTAACGTCCATTTAATATCGGCGTTGGCCGTAATACATAGGAAGAGAAATCCCAAAAACAGCAATAGCTTTTTCTTCATTTTTCCAAACTTGTCATTAGTGTTGTCTAACCTTATATTTTCATTCATG
>JBMNUW010000159.1:0-6710 GCA_050946475.1 Prevotella sp. | reverse complement strand
CCCCCTATTCACAATAATAAGTCTGTGTTCTGAATCTTGCAGACGAATGGTTAACCTATATTATATAAGCTGTCACATTTGAATAGGCAAACAATGCAACTTATACTCTAATATTAAAGAATCTAACTGACTTAACTTTTGGAAGTCAATGACCGCCAAAAGTTAAGTCAAAACCCAATTTAAGCCATCCGGCATAATTGTTATTTTGTCGTCCACTTCGTCCACCTTCGTTGCCCATCATCCGTGAATCGATGCCCGTCGGTGGAACCGGCGAGTCAGTATGCATCTGCAATCCTTTCAATATCCGTGGATTTGTAGATGTGATTGATGGAGTCGATGATTTTCAATGACTTGTCATGGCCCGCGAAGATAGATTTCAGCCACTCCTTGTCATAGTTTCCTCCCCAAGTGACTTTGGCCTCACGCGGCAGGTCGCCCTCCTTCCAGAACAATCTCCTGAAGACATATTTGCTGACCACCCATATCGACCCGTCTTTAGTGACTCCGAATCCCTCGTCCGACATTTCCCAAATCGACATTTCCTTTTTGCCACCGGACAGAAGCATCCATGTCGCTTTCTTCTGCTTGCCCTTGGTGCTGATAAAGGCACTGTACTTCAGCACATGGCCGTTCTCCAGATTTGATTTACGGTGATTGACCACCAAATAATCAGTGTCTTTGGATGCCACTGTATATTTTTTGTCCCTAACTTTAAACGAAATCTTCTTTGCAGTAGACTTTGGAAGCTTGAGGAAAACATCCTTATAGACCTTTCCGTCATTCATATAAATGGTAGCTTGTGCTTTGACAGTTATTCTGTTGAGGGCAAAGACGTTTTGAGGAATCAGCAGCAGAGCAACCACAGCCAACACAATTGATACAAACAAATACTTCTTTTTTTTCATTGGTTAATTATACTTTAATCTTGTATTATTCTCAAATTTCGGGGGATATGAAGTTATGTTCCTTTAACTCCAAGCAGTAACTCCCCTTTAACTCCATCGAGTATGGATTCTCTAAAATGACCTTGGATGACGCAAAGTTACATCTTGGTCAGAATTATTCGATAAAAGTATATAAAATAAAGAGGCCTTGCAAATTTTGGCTTTTGATAATTAAATAATTATTTCTCCAGCCATCTTCACCTGTTTTCACCTTGCTTGGGATTCTGTCTAATTTATTAGTCCTACATTTCTTCTATTCTCAGTCCTTCCGCTTGTACCTTGGCGTTCTTCACTTTCAAGGCATCGGGAGCCTTTATGTTGCAATTCTGTATCTTTATTCCGCTCAATGGAGCACGAACGTCGCCCATGATTCTGCCCATACTCTTTGCCGTACCATTGATGCCAGAAACATTGAAGTTGCGAATCTGGGTAAGGGTCGGTGCATCAGGAGCGAGTTTCCCCTTGAGCCTCCAGTTCATGATGATGTCGAAAACGGTGGTCACATCTTGAATTTCCAAATCCTCAAAGTTGATGTTCTCTATCACTCCGCCACGACTGGGCTGCGACTTTACACGTACACAACCGCTGTTGCCAGCCAACATCTTACAGTGACGCACCGTCACATTACGCACATCCCCGGACACCTCGCTGCCGATGTCCACGCCACTATGCCCGTATCCGAAGGTGCAATTCTCCACCAATATGTCTTCCGAAGGCATTGCCACGCGTCGTCCGTCATCGTCCTTGCCCGACTTGATGGAGATACAGTCGTCATTATCCTCAATGTAACAGTTGCTGACGTGGATTCCCCTCGACGAGTCGATGTCTATTCCGTCACTGCTTGGAATGGTATGCTCGGCTCGGATGTCAACGCCGTTGATGTCAAAATTGTCGGTATAGAGCACGTGGAGACACCACGATGCCTGGTCACGCAGACGTAATCCGCTCACCTTGCCGCCGTCACATCGCGTGAAACAAAACATACGGGGGCGGCCGTAATTACCCCAGCCGTGCTTCTTCCAGGTCACTCCTTGTCCGTCAACAGTACCTTCTCCGTCAACCCTTACATTCTTGCAGTCGATGAAATTTACCAATGCCGGTTTCCAAACCTGTTCTATCCCTTCAAAACGAGTGGGGATTGGAGCGAAGTCTTTGTCATCGGTCGAGGATAGCAGAGTGGCGTCTTTTTCAAGATGCAGATTCACTCCTGGACGGAAAAAGAGAGCACCCGAGAGGTAAGTCCCACGACTCAGCACCAGCGTTCCACCACCCTTGCTACCCAAACGGTCTATCGCTGCCTGTAGCGCACGGGTGTCGTTGGTCTTTCCGTCGCCCACTGCACCAGCCTCCCTTGCGTCGAGCCGGTCTGTAGAATTTCTCACGACGAGGAAGATAGACTGCTGAGGGTCCAACGTGATTTCAGCCCACGACCTGCCTTCCGCGGCACTGTCGGGCAACTGTCTCACCTCGCCTGTCTCGGCAATCCACTGTTGCAGGTGTCCCACTCGGTCCATGCCCAACAAACAATGCTGCTGGCGGTGCCCCTCATTGAAGATGAAGTAGAGTGATCCATCGGGCAATTCCCGCCGTTGGTATCTAAGGTCTATGGTGGGGTCAATGGGCTTTCTGCGCCGCTCGCCAGGTCTCAGCTTGTGAGAGTCGATATCGAGCGGAGCCAAGTTCTTCACAGCCAATTCCGGTTCGGGCATTGCCTTTGCCACCGTTCCCGTCCACTCGGAAGTAGGTTCCACCCATACTTCCTCCGGCAAGTCGATGTCTTCCATCTTCGTGAAAGTCTTGTCCGAAACCTTGTCGGGTTGTTCTCCCCAAAGCAAGAGTCGTCCGCCACCCTTCACAAAGGCGTTGATGACACGTTCCGCTTCTGCCGAAATCACCTCGGAAGAGGGCACGACGAGCGTAGTATAATGCTGACCGCTCTTGCTTACGAGGGCACCTTGCTGCAAGGTCAAACCGTTATGAAAGGCATCGTCGGTGACATAGTCGAAGTCTTGTTGATGTTCCAGCAACAAGTGGGAGATGCGCTTGATTTGCCCATCCACCTCCGTATTGCCCAGCCAGAGGGTAGACACGGGATAGTACACCGCCACACGGGCACCAGGTCGCCCCTGCGAGAGAAGATAGGTGGCGCGGTTGGTATAAGCGTTGAGGTCCTTCATACCAGGCGAAGACATCCACCCCTGCTTCTTCGATTTAGCAGGCCAGAACATGAATTCAAAGAAATTGATGCCCCTCACCATCTGATAGTCAACCACATATCGTGCGTCTTTCATCGTCGGCACACTGTAGTAGGCGGCAAAACTCTCGCTGAAGGCACGTGGCTTGCCATAGACATGCGCCACCGAAGAGGCATACTTGGGAAAGTCGTTCACTGTGTCGGGCCATATCTGATTCCAGATAGCGTCGATACCGGGAATCTGAATCTGACTCAAGTCGCGGAAAAGGTCACCTTCTGCTCGCACACAGTCGGGCATGAAGTGGTCCTTATTCAGGTGGGTGACATGAGCCACGCCGTTGGCTTTGCACCAGTCTGCCTGCTGTTTGAAAAACGACTGCGCAAACATCCTTGACCATACATCCCAGTAGTCAGCACGGAATTGTCGGTCTTTCAGACTCGGCGACGGGGAGAAAATACTTGCCATATGGGGCCTTGGGTCGTAGCCCTTACGATGGATAAAGCTATCCGTAATAGCCGGTGTATAAGGCACGTAAGCATAGTCGGGCTCGTCGCCACGGAAGCCGAGCATTGTCGTTCCGAAATATTTGCCGATGTAACGCTTGTACTGTTCATGTGTCCAGTCAATGAACTGCCTCACCGCTTTCGGATTGAGATAGTCCATCTGTGAGTTCTTGGTGTCTTTGCCTCCTGTAGGATTATTGACCGCACGAGTCTGACCCGTACGATAGTCGGCCCCCACAAGCAGGATTTCCCAACGGTGCAAACCCGCGTTAAACGAGATAGCGTGATTCTCCACCGGCACCTCACGATCTGCCACACCGGCGTCCTGGCACACTGCCACAGCACTGAGCACTCGGCTATCGACCGATTCTTTGCTGATAACTTCGCCGGCTGCTACCTGCCGACGGTCTAACACCACAAGTGCCTGCATACGCAGGTCGGGACGCTCTTTAGTGAACTTTCCGCCTGCAAAGCCACTGGGGTATTTCCCCTCATCGATTATCCACATCTTCATGCCTCGACGCTTCACCTCACGGGCAATGTCGGCTACCATCTTGAACCATCCTTCACTAAGATAGTCGAATGGCAGATGATAGCCTGCCTCAAGGATAACCGAACGGAATCCTCTCTGATAAATTGAGTCGAGGTCGGCACAGATGTCCTTATGAGTGAGATTACCCCCTATCCCCCAGATGACATGGTTGGCATATTCGGTCGGAGGAGTTTGAAACTGACTTTCAAGCCTTGACAAAGGCGTTTCATGTATGCCTTCCCATGAGTGCTCCTGGGCAGACACGGGGAGCGTGGACAACAACAGGGATATTAATATAAATAAGGTGTTACGCATAACTTTAGTAGATTTTGTTTGTTCCGATTGCAAAGATAACGAAAATATCAATAGCCTCAACCCTGGAAGCTATAAAAAAATCTGTCCGATGGCGGCTGTGCCAAAAGTCACTTTTTGACATGGCTCCAATTCATGTTTCGCCACGCAATCTCGATTACATATCACCACAACAACGATGCTGTTACCCCCGAACAGGGTTTGCGTGAATGATATTAATATACTCGCAAATCTAAACGAATTATTTAATCGTTTTCTATCGACGTTGGCGAAGTTTGACGCAACCCCCTCTAGGGGGTAATGACTCCACCTGTCAAGTCTGTCTATCAATAAACAAACTATCAATAAAATAACTGCTTGCGAAAAATGAATTATTCGGTAAAACAAGAATCGACTGTAATCTCAGCTTGTCCTCCTTGTCGGTGTGAGAGGAAAGGAACTTTATATTTTATTGATATCCACATATCCATGTGTTACGGCATAGATGGTAAGTCCCGACACGGACTTTATCCCCAGTTTGTCAATAATATTCTTGCGATGAGAAATGACCGTAGTTAGACTGATATTCAGCTGGTCGGCAATCTCTTTGTTCATTTTCCCCTGCGCCAGTAGGGCAAGCACTTCCACTTCTCTGTCACTCAATATTTTCCTGCCTGAACTTTGAGGCATGTGCGGCAAGTTCTTGCCGTGTGGGTGTCCTGCCTGTATGAGTTGGAGAACAGAGCGCAGAAGCGTCTTCTCCGACCCGTTGACACAGAGGGTTCTGAAGTCGGTCAAGTAACTGGCCGGGTCTGTATGAACCGTCATGACGATGGTCTTGTGGCGATGTTCGAGAAAGAAGTCTCGTTCGGCTATTACAATACTTTGTGCCACGAAAAAATGGACAAACTCTTCCGGATGATTGGCCATGAGTTCGTCGAAGCTGCCGAAGCCTACAGCCTGCACCATGGGAACGATGGAGGTGAGCAACTGTTTCATTCCGATGGTGGCAAGGGTGTTAGGGTCTATGATGGCTATTTTGGGTTGCATGTGCTTTATTTGCCTGACAATGGTAACGGGTCTTGATAATAGGAAGCTGTTTATTAAAACCGAAGAGTCAACCGGTCCTTCTCACAACTTCACATTGGAAATATCTACTAAATTGTTCACGATGGCATAAATGGTAAGTCCTGCAGGCGAATGGATTTGCAGTTTCCGGGCAATGTTGCGCCGGTGCGTAATTACAGTGTTGATGGAGATAAAGAGATGTTCCGCTATCTCCTTGTTCGTCATTCCCTGTACGAGCGCCACAATGACCTCCTTCTCTCGTTCTGAAAGCTGTTCCTGCGTGTCGCTCGCCTTGTTGAGCATCGTTGATATTTTCACCGACACATCGTCCTGCTTCATCTTTTGCTCGATGGCCCTGATGGCAGGAATGAAAATATTGTCTTCCACGTCGGAATGCTGGTCCAGCCATTGCTCGCAATTGTAGATGTCATATAGAGTGGCACCCAGCTGATTGTTTCGCTGACTATTTGCCGGCAGATACTTAATGATGATGCTTTTCAGTTCCTTAAGCTTCATGTCTATCGACTGATGATGCTTCGAAAAAGTCTCCACGTTGAAGTTAGAGACAGGCTTCCCCTTGAGCAACGCTTCCACGTAGGGGAATACCGTCTTTTCCTCATAGCGCATGTGGTTGATAATGCTGTGAGCATATTCGTCATAGAGTTTCATAATAAGACGGGCCAGATTGTCTCCTTCTTCGAGCGATTCTTCAAGTTCGCGACGTATGAAAGGAAGCTCAAAGTCGATATAATATTTGTGGCTCGCTTTCAGATAGTGCAACAGGGTCGGCACGGACAGACGACCGGCATTGTCACCTTCCAGATATCCGTTGATGGTGAAGTTCACCACCGTCAGAAACGTGTACGTGTCTACATGCTGGTCTTCACAGATTTCCCTGACCGTCTTGTCTCCAAATCCAAGACTAATACCAAACGAACCTAAGCTCTGCAGAATATCATAATTGTCCCTGATGATATCAATGAGCTTGTCGTCCTGCTCATACATCTTCTGAGTTTTCATGAACCTCTAATGATTTCTTGTTATTCTACTTCTTTGCAAAATAACAAAAAATAGGTGGAAGTTCCAAGATTTTACCTTACTTTAATAACTTCCACTCATCAAAATACCTACAAATGATGATGCTATTAATTACGGACTCCGGCACTTTCTTTCGCGA
>JBMNUW010000158.1:0-6769 GCA_050946475.1 Prevotella sp. | reverse complement strand
GATTTCACTCAGGTATCTGCTGACTCATTGGTTCGCAACAATATGCTGCAAACGGGGTCTGTCGATATTGTGACTGAAGACCGAATGAACAAAGGTCTGGTCACCAATTCACTCAGCGCACTGAGCGGTCAGTCGGCAGGTGTCAACGTTTCTTCCGGAGAGAACAGAATGGCACAGCTCAGTTCCGTGCGTGTGCGTGGTACGACCTCTCTGACCGGAGGCAACGATCCATTAGTCATCATTGACGGAGTCTACTCCGACCTTTCCACCCTGTCGACTATCTACCCTGCCGATATTGCCAGCTTTACCATTCTCAAGAATGCTTCCGAAACGGCACAATACGGTTCACGTGGTGCATCTGGCGTCATTCAAGTAACAACGAAGAAGGGACATGGCTCGCAATTTCATATCACCTATGACGGTAACATCGGTTTCGAGTCAAAATACAAACAGGTGGAAATGCTTGATGCCGAAGGTTATATTGCAACGGCGGAAGCTCTCGGACTTAGCTATAACAATGGAGGATATGACACTGACTTTCAAGATGTAATCACTCGGACCGGCTTCGTGCAGAATCATCATATAGCTTTCAGCGGCGGCGGAGAGAAATCGAATTACCGCGCTTCTGTCGGCGTGATGGAGCACAAGACGATACTGCGCGTGAACGAATACACGAATTTCGTAGCCAAGGTGGACCTCTCGTAGAAAGCTTTCGACGACAATCTCAGCGTGGACTTCGGTGTATTCGGTTCATCGCAGAAGAACAAATATCCTTTTGATTTGCAAAAGCTCATCTACAGTGCAGCCACACAGAATCCGACTTTCCCTGCCGGACGCAACAGTAGTGGAGGATGGGACAAAAATACAACCGCCTCGCAGATAAATCCACCCGGAGCCCTGCTCTACGAGAAGAATGATGAAAAGAATCAGAATTTCGACACCCACCTCACACTCGACTTTAATCTGCTTGGCCTGATCCGTAACATTAGTTCCGAAAGAGAGGAAGCCGACAATCAGCATCTGCATCTGAAGCTCTTCGGCTCTTATGCCTACAATTCTACGGAAAATGCACAGTTCTGTCCTACTTGGGTTTGGGCACAGGGACAGGCTTACCGCGGAGAGCATAAGACAGAAGACTGGCTGGGACATGCTTCATTCATCTATGATGGTACTTGGGGCATCCACCATATACAAGCAACGCTGCTGGGCGAATACCAAAAAAGTCACCGCTCTGGCTTCTGGACGCTGGTGAAGGGCTTCACAACCAATGAATTCGGCTACGACAACCTCGGTGCCGCCTCCACCATTCCTTACGGAGGAACTGGTTCTGACACCGAAGACCCAAGTCTGGCCTCCGTTCTCGGCGGTGTATCCTACACGCTGCTCGGTCGCTATACCCTCGACGCCAATCTGCGTGCGGACGGTAGTTCCATGTTTGGCGACAACAACAAATGGGGAGTGTTTCCCTCTGTCTCATTCAATTGGAATATTGCTGACGAACCTTTCTTCGCTCCCCTGCGCCCAACCATCAGTCTATTGAAGTTCCGCACGGGTTACGGTCTTTCGGGCAACACCGGAGGAATAGATTCCTACAACTCCCTGACGCTCGTCAGTCCTATTGGCACCGTTTCCGTAGACGGAACTCCTACCACCACAATGGGGCTCTTCCGCAATGCCAATCCAGATCTGAAATGGGAAACACGTGCCACGTTCAACATCGGTGCAGACCTTGGACTGTGGCGCAACAGAGTGGTACTGACAGCCGAATATTATTACTCCAAAACCACGGACATGCTTTATATGTACGATGTACCAGTGCCGACCTTCACCTTTGACCGTATGCTGGCCAATCTCGGCAGTATGAGCAACCAAGGTTTTGAGTTGGGTCTTGGCGTCACGGCCATACAGGAAAAAGACGTGGAGCTGAATATTAACGTGAACCTTTCGTGGCAAAAGAACAAACTGATTTCCCTTTCCGGAGACTACAACGGTACCTACCTCTCTGCTGCTGACATCACAAGTATCGGCGGTCTGAATGGAGCTGGGTTCCACGGAGGTGACAACAACATTGTCTATCAGATTGTGGGACAACCCCTTGGAGTGTTCTACCTGCCTCACTGCACCGGACTAACTCAAAACAGCGACGGCTCTTACAGTTACGAAATAGAGGATATCGACCAGAACGGCAAAATCAACATTGAGGACGGAGGCGACCGATATATTGCAGGACAGGCCACGCCGAAGTGGACCCTGGGCTCAAACATCAGCCTCCGCTGGCGTCAGTTCGACATCAGCTTGCAGTTGAATGGTGCTTTCGGACATAAGATTTACAATGGAACGGCATTGACATATATGAATATGTCGAGCTTCCCTGACTATAATGTTATGGCTAAGGCTCCTGAACAAAACATCAAGGACCAGACAGCTACTGATTACTGGCTGGAGAAAGGCGACTATCTCAATATCGACTATCTCACCGTGGGATGGAACGTACCGGTGAAATCACGCTACATCAGTGGACTGCGCATTTCCGCCTCGGTGAACAATCTTGCCACCATTACCTCATACAGCGGCATTACTCCCATGATAAACAGTTATATTGTGAACTCCACTCTCGGTATTGACGATAAACGGACACTTCCCGCCTACCGCTCTTACAGTATTGGATTGAGTATAAGGTTCTAATCAGTTAACGGTTAACACCTTACGATTCACATCTCATGGCTCATTCGGATAAGATTATCTTTCTGTTGAGCTAAAACAAAAAAGTGGTCGCAACCACACAATAATCAAGAATGACACGTCTTATGAAACAAATTATCCGCTCCATCCTATCCCGCATCACCCTCTCCTTGGCGATACTGGCACTACCTTTCGTCACCGTCTCTTGTCTTGACGAAGATCCGAAGAGCCTCCTGCCAGAAGAGGAAGCCTACGACTCGGCCGACAACCTCTATATCAATGCTGTAGCGACACTCTACAACTATATCGGAGGTTCGTCAGATTCACAAGGAATCATGGGAACTTATCGAGGTGTTTACGACTATAACACCTTCACCACCGACGAGGCTATGCTGCCCACTCGAGGTGGTGACTGGTACGACGGTGGATTCTGGCAATCGCTCTATCTACACACATGGACTGCCAGCGACGAACCGCTCAACGACACATGGAACTATCTCTATAAAGTCGTCATGCTCTGCAACCACAGTCTGACTACTCTTAAGAACTACAAATCGCTGCTAAGCGACAGTCAGTACTTAACTTATAACGCTGAGGTAACAGCCTTGCGTGCATTGTTTTATTATGAGTTGCTTGACATGTTCGGATCTGTTCCCCTCATCACCTCTGACAGTGCAACACTTGCGTCAGCCGTTCAAAGCACACGAAGTGAAGTGTTCCAGCAGGTGGTGTCCGATCTGCAGAATGCCCTGCCCTATCTTATCGATGCACACAGCAATCTCGAAGGAGAAAATTATGGACGGATTACCCGTCCTGTGGCCTACTTCCTCCTTGCCCGACTGATGCTCAATGCAGAAGTCTACACTGACGATGACTGGACCGACGGCCAGCGTCCCGATGGGTCGGCGATGACATTTGACCTGCCTGATGGCAGTCAGGCGAACGCCTGGCAAGCTTGCGTCTATTATTGCGACAAAATTGAAGAAGAGGGATATCAACTTGAATCCGACTATTCCACTAATTTTGCCATACACAATGAGAATTCCACAGAGAATATCTTCACCATTCCTATGGATAAGATAAAATATCAGAATCAATTCTGGTATCTCTTCCGGTCGCGCCACTATGCACATGGTTCCGCCATCGGCATGGATGCAGAGAACGGTTCCTCGGCAACTCTCAGCACGGTCAAAGCCTATTCCTATGGCACCGACAGTGTAGACACGCGTTATGCGTTGAATTTCTACAGCGACACACTGTGGGTGGACGGCGCACCCGTGTTGCTTGACAACGGAGACACGCTCATTTACCGCCCCACCGTGATGGCTCTTGACCTCACAGGCAACACCTATGAAAAGACTGCAGGAGCCAGAATGGCAAAGTATGAAATAGACCGAAAAGCATACGCCGACGGAAAACTGCAGGACAACGATATCGTAGTCTTTCGTTATGCTGATGTTCTGCTAATGCGCGCCGAAGCACTGGTACGTAATGGCGAAAGCGGACAAACTGACTTTGATGCCGTGAGAACACGGGTGGGCATGGGACAGCGCAGTGCCACTTTGGAGAACATTTTGACGGAACGTTTGCTCGAACTGATGTGGGAAGGATGCCGCAGACAAGACCTCGTGCGCTTCGGACTCTTCAACCAAGCCTACGACCAACGTCCCCAACTTGACGATGAGTCGTCAGGCTATACCACAGTGTTCCCCATTCCACAAGAGGCCTTAGACCATAACAGCTTGCTGATCCAGAACCCAGGTTATGATGAACAAGAGTAAGAACAATATACGAATCGGTCAAGAAATAGAATGGCAGAATATAAGAAAGAAAAATGACAGATTCTTTTCTGCAATAAAATAACTGTCAGAACAAGTAATTGCGATTTCAGAAGAAAAGTCGTAAAAGGTTTGCTGACTATCAAACTGGGAAATACATAAACAGCAAGCAGAAAGGCATAGGCAGATAAGAAAAAACAAAAAAAGCAAAGAAAAAATTTTGCAGGAAACAAAAAAAGCTATATCTTTGCAGTCGCTTAACAAAACAAAGCATTCTAGGGGCGTAGCCCAGCTGGTTTAGAGCGCTGCAGTCACATTGCAGAGGTCATCGGTTCGAGCCCGATCGTCCCTACGAAAAGAGAAGCTATTACAGCTTCTCTTTTTTCGTTTAAACAGTGTAATCAGACAGGACAACTCTATAACAAGACGAATTCCTAAAAGAATGTGTCCCATACAACTTAACGTAGTATAAAGGAAATTATGGCAATCATCGAACTAAAAAGTCTCAATGACGAAGGCGCCAGAATCTACAGTGCGCTTACAGATAATCAACTTCGCCAACGACTTGACCCTTCCAAAGGACTACTTATCGCCGAAAGTCCCAAGGTGATACGAGTTGCCTTGCAAGCAGGTTATGAACCTGTGTCACTCCTCTGCGAGCGAAAGCATATTACGGGAGATGCTTCAGATATTGTTGAACGATGTCAGAACGTACCTGTCTATACAGGTGACAGGAACCTACTGGCACAACTCACAGGTTATAAACTCACCAGAGGTGTCCTTTGTGCTATGCGTCGTAAGCCCTGTCCACCGTTAGAGGATGTTGTGCGTAACGCACGACGTGTAGTAGTAATCGATGGTGTTGTGGACACTACAAACATCGGTGCTATCTTCCGTTCAGCAGCAGCTATGGGCATTGATGCTGTTTTGCTTACCCGAAATTCATGCGATCCGCTCAACCGTCGGGCTGTCCGCGTGTCTATGGGCTCAGTGTTCCTTATACCATGGACGTGGCTTGACGGCGGCATCGACCGTCTTCATGAACTTGGGCTGAAAACAATGGCTATGGCTTTGACAGATAAGTCAGTACCTCTAGATGACCCACAGCTCAACAACGAACCTCGATTGGCCATCATCATGGGTACAGAAGGCGACGGATTACCTCATGAAACCATTGCCAGTGCCGACTACGTAGTGCGGATTCCCATGGCCTATGGAGTAGATTCACTCAACGTGGCAGCAGCGGCCGCCGTAGCTTTCTGGCAACTGCGCGTATAAGAAGGACTTCTCGACCAGGACTCAAACGTTATCCTGGTATGGTACATTCCAAATGATGAAGATTCTTCATATAAAATAACGTTTTTAGTTAGTTAGAAGACACAGTTTAGCTGATTAGATAACGCAGTTTATGTGGTTAGAGAACGTATTTTAGATAGTCAGATGGCGTGTTTCAGAAAGTCATTCTATATTAGAGACCATAAAAGTACTATTAAATTTCATGCGATTACACTGAAAAATTTCTTTTTCATTTCGTCTTGTTTATAATAGCACTGACCGTTAATATCCATCTGACAATTGTACGTTCACAATAACTTTGAGTACGACATACACAGGAACGTATGTATTTCTGAATTTTCAATCTATTTCTGGTAGGCAATATTAATTCTTTACCAATCTCTCTGAAAACTAAATTTTTGTTTGATTTTTTTTTGGAGGTATCATTCAAAAGCATTAATTTTGCAACGCAGGATTGAATCAAGACAATGTAAACAAAAGAATAATTGTTACTTTTCAGTTCGCTGGTGCAGGCTGGAATTTTAGAAGCTTAACTTCTAGTCTTGTAGCAAAAGAAATACTAATTATCCGGTAAGTTCAGTATTACCGGAAAAACTTATTTGAGAAACATATCTAGGTAGGAAAGCGACGATTTGAATAATCGACAATTTTCTATCGCTTAAGACTAACCTTAATATATAAATCAGCTTTCATTCATTTTCAGACGTCCGAGAATGTGAATCCTCGGGCGTTTTTTATGTCCTGTAAAATGGCAAGTAACTATTTGTACTATTCATCTGCAATTTCATTCTTCATTTGCTACTATTGGTTTTTACACTCTCTTTCTCGCTCAACACCAATATCATAACCGAAGCAAGAACGAGAATAAAACCGACACTTACAGCTAAAGTGAAAGGCTCACCAAATACAATAATACCTACACACATTGCAGTGAGAGGCTCAAACGCTCCTAAAACAGCACAGAGTACACTGCCGATTTTCTTCACCGCCATGATGAGCGAGACATTGCTTAA
>JBMNUW010000157.1:0-6780 GCA_050946475.1 Prevotella sp. | reverse complement strand
CCACCATTACCTACGGTAAGTGAACTCAACGAGTCGATGCGAGTCACAATCGGATTATTTCGCTTTACCAGTTCTTCACGATCAATTCTATCGTGAGCCAACAATGCTTCACTCCATAGAAATACAAGCAAGCCACAAGTTAGTATAGATAGTTTATGATTCATGTATGGTCCGGTTGATATGATATGTCTTAGGTACACTGCAAAGTTATTATTTTTTTCTTTTAATGACTCCAACAGGATTCTGCAAATATTGACATCTTGCCACACTTTTTGACACCCCTTTGCCAAAAAGTCAACAAAAAAGCAGGGAAAAATCATTTAACCTTTGGAATACTACAAAAAACTTTAATTATTGATTTTGTCAATTCGTTGAGTTCCTTTTCTTGTTATCTTTGACAAAAACAAATCCTGCCACCTGCAAACATACAATATTATATATATGAAAGGAAAAAAGAATCTACTATCTTCAACATTGCAAAAGTCAATAGCCATTTTCGCCTGCCTGTCTGCTATCTCTATTTCCCTGGCACAGGAAAAGCCTGTCCGCGTACAGCAATACTGGCCGGAAGGCGAAGAAATAGTATGCGTGAACGGACAAAACCGTTATACCCGTGCTTTGTACGGGTCGCATTCCCTTTACCGACTGGAGACCAGCGACCGGCCCGTATTCGCGACTTATGATCGCACCCACAACAAGAACGTCAGGTTCTGGATAAACACCGGGGCAACAAGAGTGCCGTTGGACAGTACCGACTATTGCAAGGCCACCTACAAAGGCGGTGTGCGTTCCTATATTCTGCGGGACCATCGCTGGGGTAACGCTACGATAACGCTCACGGCAATAGCTTCCATACATTCCGAGACTTCGCTATGGCGGGTGCAAGCCCAAGGTCTTGACTCTTCGGCCAAGCTGTTCTATGCGGTCGCACCCACTAAGAAAAAGAGAATGCAGAGGGAAGGCGACCTGGGAATAGAACCGCGTGAGAGTTACGATGCCGACCCTGACACGACACCTGTCACAGGAGCTACGACGATGGATGCCTGTCTCATTCTTCACAATGGTGAGAACAACATGAAATGTGTCACAGGTAAACAAGGGCAGACCTTGTTCCACAATGAGATGGCTGACGTAGACAGTCTTCTCGGCGGACTGAAATTCATCACGCCCGATCCGTATCTCAACGTGCTGGGACGGAACCTCCTTGCTGCCGTGGACGGCATGTGGGACGGAGAAACTTGGCAGCACGGCTGTATCGGATGGAGAATGCCGTTGCCGGGATGGAGAGCAGCCTACGCAGGAGATGCCGTGGGATGGGGAAATCGCGCGATAACCCATTTCAATGCCTACGCGAAAAGCCAGGTGACGGATGTTCCGCCCGTTTATCCGCATCCTCAACAAGACCCTGACAACAATCTGGCCAGAGCTGCCAGAAAATGGGGCACTCCGATGTATTCAAACGGATATATCTGTCGTTCTCCGGGCAACAATCATGTCATGAACCATTATGACATGAATCTTTGCTACATCGACGAGTTGCTCTGGCACTTCGCCTACGATGCAGACACGGCCTACATGCGCAAGATGTGGCCTGTCATAAAGCTTAGTCTTGAATGGGAGAAACGTAACTGGGACCCCGACGGAGACCACCTTTATGACGCTTACTGCTGTATCTGGGCCAGCGATGCACTGTGGTATTCAGGAGGTGCCGTGACACACAGTTCCGCCTATAACTACAGGGCCAACCGACAGGCTGCTCGCATAGCCGAAATCCTGGGAGACAAGTCTGCAGCTCATAATTATAATAAAGAGGCAGACGAGATTTTGAAGGCAATGAACCGGACACTATGGATGGAGAAAGAAGGACACTGGGCAGAATGTAAAGACTTAATGGGTCTGAAACGAATTCATCCGAGTGCTGCCCTCTGGACCATCTACACTCCTATAGACTGTGGAGCAACTTCACCCCTCCAGGCGTGGAGAGCCACGGAATACGTGGAACGATGCATTCCGAGAATCCCCTTGCGTTTCAAACAGCCACGCAGCGAAATGCCTGCAGTAACGGAACCGCTATACACTCTCTCCACCACTAATTGGCTGCCCTATGACTGGAGTACCAACAATGTGGCTCACGAAGAGGTAATGAACATGGCGATGGCCTTCTTCGAGGCCGGACGCAACCAAGCCGGATACCAACTGATGAAAGCCGATGTGATGGACGGTATGTATCTGGGACAAAGTCCCGGCAACTTCGGACAAATCAGCTATTATGACAAGGCAAGAGCCGAAGCTTATCGTGACTTCGCCGACAATATCGGCGTGACGGCCCGAACGCTCATCAACGGTCTCTTCGGCATCCGTCCTGACGCTCTCTACGGTCGTTGCATCATTCAGCCGGGATTTCCCGAAAGTTGGGACAGTGCTCACTTTGAGTCGCCCTATCTCTCATATACATACCGGAAAGGAGCTGACGGACGACGTATAGTGAAGGTCCGCCAGCACTTCAAGAAACCACAGACCATTGTCCTGCGCTGGAGTCTGGGTGAAGGAAAATATGCAGAAGCTGTGGGAAATAAGGATTCCGTGCAAACGCTTGTCGTACGATTCTCCGAAGACCAATTAGTCAGGGAAACGGAAATCAGACAGACACATCAGGAAATAGACCTTGAAAAGGCAGGATTAATGCCGGACAAAGCGGCAAGCACACGGATGAAGACCGTCGAGATGCCTTACAACGCCCGTGTAGACAAGGTGTTTGAGCAACGCTATCTCTCTCCGAGACCGCCCTATACCTCACTGCAGATTCCCGTTCAAGGAATCGGACAGTGGTGTCAGCCAAAGCGCACGGTTGCTCTCAATGACTCGGGATTTCGTGCCAAGATTTTGAACGGACAGTTTACTACTCCGTTGGGCGTCAGCTTTGCATCTCCAAAAGAAGGTAACAACGTGTTCTATACTTCACTCTTCGACAATTATCCCGACTCTTTGACACTGCCGCTTAAAGGCAAGGCACGTAGAGCCTGGCTCCTTCTTGCAGGAACAACCAACAACATGCAGAGTCGTATAGACAATGCGCTCGTCACGGTGACCTATCAAGATGGTTCAGTCGACTCTCTCAGACTCAGTAACCCTATTAACTGGTGTCCCATCGAGCAAGACTATTACCTTGACGGACTGGCCTTTACAGCTGCGAAAGTGAAGCCCTACAGGGTTCACTTGGGCTCGGGTTCGGTGTCGAGAAATCTCTCTGATACATTACGTCTCAATGGCATCACAGGACATGTTAAAGGTAACAGCGACAGTGCCGAACCGAACCTCATACCTGATGGAGCTGCTGAAATCCTTGCCTTCAAACTACGACCCGACAAACGTCTGCGCTCCCTCACCTTGCGTACGCTCTCCAATGAGATTGTGGTGGGACTCATGGGCGTCACGCTGGAAAGATGATGTCAATTCAAAATTCAAAATTGGCTGCGCGGTGTTAGTCCGCACCGATAACTATGAATTAATATTTCTCGGACAACAATATTCTTGAACAAATAAAAAAGGAAGTTCCCGCCTTAGCGTTACGGGAACTTCCTTTTTATAATACTATCTTGTTGCCCCGCACGAATAAACGTGCCTTTCCGGGACAACAATTATTTGTCAATACACTCGTCGAGATCTTTCTCGATGGCGGCGCGGTCCATATTCTGTCCGATGAAGACGAGCTTCTGCATACGGTCGCCGTATTTCTCGTCCCACTGCTCACGCACTGCCGGATTGCGTTCCATCAGATCTTCCAGTTGGTCCTTGGGCATGGTGGCATACCACTGACCAGCATTGCGAATGTTGAACTGCCGACCAGCCTGCTCGAACACGTAGCATGTCTCCAGTTCATCGCGGAAGTAGCAGATGCCCTTGGCACGAATCACCGTTTTTGGCCACTTAGTTGACACGAACTCATCGAAACGAGCTAAGTCTAAAGGCTCACGACGCTCATATACGAAGGTGCCGATGCCATATTCCAAGGCTTCGCCACTCTCCTCGTTTTCCAAGTCTCCATCTTCGTCTTCAATGGCTTCAATCCAGCGAGCGGACGAAGCCACTTTATCGAAATCAAAGCTGTGAGTGTTGATAATCTTGTTGAGATCCACGTCACCATAGTTGCACTCATAGATTTCAGCCTTGGGTTGAATGGCCTTGATAATGCCGCGGATATGCTCCAGATCGTCGTGGGAAACTTCGTCGGCTTTGTTGAGAAGGATGATATTGCAAAACTCAATCTGCTGGATGACGAGCGAAGCCAGGTCTTCTTCACCGATGTCCTTGCGCTGCAAGTCATCGCCCAGACCGAACTCGTCGCGCATCCGTTTGGCATCCACCACGGTGACGATGGCATCGAGTCGGGCCACTCCATTCTTCAACAGTGACGGGTCTATCATATCGGCATATGTGCTGATGGTCTGTGCAATGGGGGCAGGCTCACAAATACCGCTGGCTTCGATTACGATATAGTCGAAGCGATTCATGTTGATGATGTCATTGAGTTGCTTCACGAGGTCCATTTTCAGCGTGCAGCAGATACATCCATTTTGAAGCGATACCAGGGAGTCGTCGCCCTGACCTACTACCCCACCCTTCTCGATGAGACTTGCGTCGATGTTCACTTCGCCGATGTCATTGACAATCACTGCGAACTTGATGCCCTTCTCGTTGGCAAGGATTCGGTTGAGTAATGTAGTCTTTCCGCTGCCCAGATAACCCGTGAGCAGCAATACGGGTGTTTCTTTCTTATTTTCCATATTATGTATAGAACGCTATTTTTGTAGGAGCATGACTATTGTGTCACATCATCCTTTTATTCAGACACGTACAAAAGCCGTGCCCGAATAATTCAGGAGGCTCAATTGAACCACTTTTTCACTTCGTCAATCAGTTCGCCGATAGTTGTCCGTGTTGTACTGTCTGTGTTTTCGTCAATCTGTCGTTTCACCTCTTTGCTCACTTCTTCGGCAATGTCCGACGAGATACGCTTGCCTATCCTGGATGGCAAGTCTTGCAGGCTGTCCTCTATCGTTACCTCCACTTCGGATTGCGATGCATCGGGAGCGGTATCATCAGTGGAATCGTAGATTCTTTGCTCTTTGGTTATCGTCATTTTGTCGCCGATTTTCTTCGAAAGCTCTTCCTCGTCAGCTGTAAAGATATGGCCCAGAATGCCGAATGATGCCATTGAGGTCTTGCCGTTGAAAGTAAACGTAGTCTTAGAGCAAATCACATAGTTGTGATATTCCAACATGGAGTCCAGTCCCTCGTCAAGCACCGAGAGAGCTACCATGCGTCCTACGTTGCCCATTATCTGAGAGAAGAAACCTCCATCACTCGACGTGTTGATACTCTGCTCTATGGCACTGGCAACATGCTCTCGCACGGTGTCACGATGGGCTTGTGCTGTAGGATTGGTTATTGCAAGAATAATGAGAAGAACGCCAACCAAGATAGCCACAACAATGGGTGTCGAACTCTTCTTTCGAGGCTGAATGTTCGAATCGGAGCGAGTCTCCTGCCCTTCTGATTGATTTTCAACTTGTTCCGAAGGATAAGTCTGACCATGAAGATTATCTTGACTCGTCTGACCGGTCTGTCCATACTGATTGCCCTGACTATTGCTTTCGGTCCGGACGGTGTCTTGAGTACCGGTAGTCTCTCCTTCTTTCTGACCGTTTTCGGGTGGAGGAGGTGGTGTACCGGTATTGATGGAACGCAACAGAGGTCGCAATTCCTCAATCTTCCATGCCGGCTGCCAGTCAGCCATACCTTCTCTCCAAACAAGGGTGTCGGAGCGCAGTCCTTGCTGGGCCAACTCTTCAATACTGAACGGACCCATCTGAGAGTCATTCACAATAATGAAATATTTCATAACTTTTCTTGATTGTTTACTGCCGGGGATTGAATCTCAAAATCAGCCCCCTACCCCATGCGCTTAAAAGCAAATTGGCAATTTTCATTGAAAAGTACCAAATCGCTTCCGTTACGCCTGACTGTGCAAATTTAAAGTAAATATCACATATTGCGATTCTAAAAAAGAAGTTTGCTTCCTTATTTAATGATTTTTAGTTGATGCGACAAATTGGGAAGATGTTTGGATACAACCAAACATTGTATAACTCAGTTGAATTCATATATTGCGTAGATATTTTAAATTTGAGATTTTCGTATTGATAGTTTACTAAAGCGGAACATGAATAGATAAATAGATAAAGTAAATAGAGCCTCCGTAATTGAGACGCCGATTAGTTAGCAAAATCATAGCGCCTCAGTAATATTAGTAAGCAAAATCTAAATATGTCCACAAGTAATGATTAAATCAAGCCATAATTTAATTATGATTACTGAACTTTCGCAAGCAGTTATTTTATTGATAAACAGACTGGATGGGAAGTTCCATAACCCCCGGAGGGGGTAAACTCTATCCTCCACCACAACGAGGAGAATCCCGACCGTTATTCAACATGGCTTTTTGTTACATGTTTGGGTCCGGTAGCTGAATACCTTTTGGGAATAGCCCCCTCGATTAACGGGGGACAGAAATGCGCCGGCCCCCAACCTATGAGACATCGTAGATTCAAACGGGGGCCGGCACAAGGCCGGCTGCCCTGCAATTAGTGTGTTTGTTACTTGCGAAAGTTGAATTACTAATTCTGAAATTTGGATTTTTCACCGCTTGCCCCTTAAAAAACATGCCTTTTATTTTGTCGCTGACGGGCAAAAACGAAATTCATGGTCAATCATTCCACA
>JBMNUW010000156.1:0-6919 GCA_050946475.1 Prevotella sp. | reverse complement strand
ATCGGTGCACGCAAATGGCGTGAAAACAGGTTGAAAGAATAACAAGACTCTCACGGCCATAGGCCGACGCTAATACTATGAGGGTGTGTCAAAAGGTAACCCTTTGGCACACCTTTTTATTTATGCCGCATATCTACAAAATTCATGTATATTGTAATGAGGTTCTGTTTTTCTTACAGACTTTTGTAGATTCTGCCTGTTTATCCATATTTGCACTACAATAGAGTTAAAAATGCGACAATAAGCCTTCATTATGGCATTGGGCAGCTCTCCCTTGACATTTTTGAGCAGTTTCTGGAGATTGAAGGCAATGGCAAAGATGCCGAAGTCCATATTGACTTTGGCAAAACCTGCATGACGGAAGCGTTTATAGTTTTTGTTTGTCTTCATCTGTCCAAAGACCGCTTCCGGTTCTATAGGCCTTCGGCTTCTGTGTTTAAGTCCTTCTTCTGATGTGAGCAACCTGAAGGCTTCCTCTTTATATTTCCGGAGTTTATGATTCACCCGGATTGTCCGGTTGCCTTTGGCCTTGAAGCACAGTCCCCTGAGCGGGCAGCCCTCACACCGACGGGCCCTGTATGTGTCTGTCCATGATATATAGCCGTTGGCACTTATGGATTTCTGATGTCCTACATGCTCCATGTGTTGTCCCATCGGGCATACAAAGTAATCCTCCTGTTCATTATAGTACATGTTCTCCACTCTGAAAGGGTCTTCCTTAAAAGACCGGCGCTGCTCTTTGTGGAACCAATTATACTTGACATAGGCTGTTATACCGTTGCTTTCCATGTAATCGTAGTTTTGCTCACTTCCATATCCCGAGTCAGCACAGACGGTCTTTGGCATTTTGCCCCAACGAGCCCGGTCAAGGGTGAGGAAGGATGGAAGAGTAGTGGCGTCTGCAGGATTCCAATACAGGGCGTAGTTTGTGATGAACTGATTCTCAGTGCCTATCTGCAGGTTGTATCCCGGCTTGGTCTGTCCGTTGTTCATGGCATCCTCCTTCATGCGCATGAATGTGGCATCCGGATCAGTCTTGGCATAACTGTTTCTGAAACCAAGAATGCTGAGCTTGTCCTCATATTCCTTAAGTTTCTCCTTGTGTTTCTGCAGTGTCTTCACGGTTTTCCGCACTTTCTTGTTCTTGCCCTTGTCCCCCGGCTTGGTGGAGTTTGCCGACAGGGTTATTGGATTCATTGATATCATCTATGAGTTGCTGCAGACGCTCCGAGTCAATGGCTTCTGACATTGATTCATTATCTACAGGGATACTGTCCTGTGCTATGCCTTCATCTATCTGACTAAGTATATTCCTGATTTTCTGCTCAAGCTTCACCTTGTTCTTCTCGGTGGATTTACGCCATACGAAGGTGTATTTGTTGGCTACGGATTCTATCTTGGTACCATCGATATATTGAACGTCAAGGCTCACCTGGCCAAGGTCCACGAGCATCCAGACCACCTGGACGAACAGATGGTTGACGCAGTCCTTCATATGATCTGACCGGAAGCGGTTGATGGTGGAAAAGGATGGGTATTGACGACCGCTGAGCCACATGTACCGGATGTCATATTCCAAGGAACGCTCTATCTTCCTGCATGAGTAGATGTTGTTCATGTAGGCATAGAAGACAACCTTGAGAAGCATGTGGGGATGATACGGAGTGGTGCCACCCTCCTTATAGGTCTTCAGAAGTTCTGACAGGTCCAAACTGTCAACTATACGACTCAGAAGTCTTGCAGGATGGTTTTCAGGGATTCTTTCACCTAAATCTTGAGGAAAAAGAACCGATTCGCCTTGATTATAAGATTTAAATTGTATCTTTGCCATTGTATGAAAGTTATACCCTAAAGATACAAAAAGTTAGGGACATGACAAAGCCCGGGCTTTAAATGTTAAAAAGGGCATGGCAATAACTTTTGACACGCCCTCCTGGGAGGAGGCTTTTACACATTGTACCTCACGATCCGCATCACGCTCTTCTTCACCCGACGCAGGTCAAAGTCGTAGCCCTCAGCATCGCGCACCACCTTCGAGATATTTCCCTTCTCCGTTACCCCGTTCACCGCGCACACGGCATATACGTCGTGCGCGTCCGTGCGCTCCAACTCAAAAAACTTCCGCCCGATGCGCGAGTGGATCTCGTTATACCCGCACTTGTTATACCGCAATCCGTTGGCCATCCGCCGCTTGATATAATTCGTCGAGAAAAACACCATCCCGCATTTGTCCTCCAACCGGTTGTATAGGTCGATGAAATAGTGGAACACACGCTCGGGCAGCTTGTCTGCCTCGTCAAAAAGCAACAGTGGGGCCTCCATCTGTATCAGGTCGTCAATGATGCGGTCCAACAGTTCACGCACGCTGTATCCTTCGGTCTTCTGACCGATGCGCTTCGCCACCTCACGCACGAAGTCGCTCTTCTTCATGTCTTCCGAGCACAGCACATAGAACACTTCTCCATGCTCAGCGGCATACATTCTCGCCGCCGTCGTCTTGCCGCAGCCAGCCTCGCCGACAATCCATGTCACGTTCTTCACCGCCCGCGCATCGTCCATGGCAAGCGTCATCTCTTTCCAAGCGTGCGTCTCCACCACGTTCCAGCCGCCGGCGTGCAGGCCGATCTGCGCGCTAAGGTTACGCCACATCTCGTCCGAGACTCCCACTTGCCCTGCAGAATGCTGCTCAGTGTCGCGCTGCTCGTGCCCGAAAGGCTCTGGGCTGCCTTGTTCTGACTCGGAAAGCGGCCAACATACTGTTTTAGCCCCTCCCG
Organism: Prevotella sp.; assembly: GCA_050946475.1. Taxonomy (GTDB): domain Bacteria; phylum Bacteroidota; class Bacteroidia; order Bacteroidales; family Bacteroidaceae; genus Prevotella. Next base: position 4,145 of record JBMNUW010000156.1, on the reverse strand, counting down.
TATCCGTTCTTTTTCGTTGTTCGTCAATTTCATTGTCCGATATTTATGAATTATGCTTTATGATTTATATTCAAGCTTCTTCCGTATGATGGTGTATTACGCCAAATCTCCTCCCCTCGTTCTGCTTTGCGCTCCCCTCCCATTGGAGGGGCCAGGGGAGGCTTTCACAGTTTCGCACACGTCTCCTCTCGCCAGTCCCGGTTGCTCAGCGCCTTCGTCTCGCCGCCAAGCGTGAACGGCACCACTGTCGCGTTTTCCTTTTCCTCAAGCCGGGACAGCGAGATGCGCCAAACGCGCTCCTCTGCCTGCGCGTTCTACTCTGCCGTCAGGCCTTTCAGCTTCGGATAGTTCAGTCCGTTCTGCTCCGGGTCGGTGCCGTGGGCCGCGGCGATACTCCTTCCGGCCACCACACGCTCTATGCGGTCCTGTTTCAATGCGTCGATAGAGGCATGGATCATCGTCTTCTCCTCCGCGCTCTGGTCCTGAAGCGCGCGGTGTATCTCCAAGTAAGGGCGCGCCACGCGGTCACGCCGAAGGTCACCGGCACTGTCGATGCGATATAGAATAACGCTCGTCATGTCGTCCGGGTCAAACCGCACGTGGAACTTTTCCCACGTATGCTCACGGCGCCAGGCAAGGTCGGGCTGTCCGTGCTCATCAAACACCTCCCAGCAGTAACGCTTGCCGTCGATCGTCAGCGATATGCCTTGGTCGGTGAACGTCACCGGCTTGCGGCTCATCAGCCAGAACATGTCCTCCAGCTCATATTTGCCCACTTCCTCGGTCTCCTCGTTCACGCTGTTATTATACACGTCGATACGACGTTCGCCGATACCCGGAAGAGGCATCTCGTTCCACGTCTTGCGGGCCTCTGCATAGATCACCTTCAGCTCGTCCAACGTGGGCAGCCGGTCCTTGTTCGCCTCCACCATCTCCATGTTCGGGCGACTCTTCTCTTTCTTCGCCGTCACGTTTTGACCTGTGAAATTGTTGTACCGGCTCAGCACCTGCTGCTGGAACCGCCCGAAAATGCTCTCGATCGTCTTCGACGAGCCGTTGTAGGGCATCGTGGCGCGGTGCACGTGGCAGATACGGTCCAGGAATCCTTTCGTTTTCTCGCCGTCTTTCTTCTCTGTCTTGTTCAGCTTCTTATGCCCCCCTTGGTTGTCATGCGCAATCTCATATGGCTTGTGCCCGCTTGTCTCGATTGCCATACGGAAAGCATGATACTGCGCCTCGAAGTTCTCGCTGTCGCTGATATGATAGCCCAGCAGCACCTCGCTCATCGCGTCAACCACCTCATAAACCTGCGTCGTCCTGACCTGGCCTTTCGCGTCGCGGTAGTAAAGATTCAGCTTCGTGCCGTCGCCGTACCACAGCGCGTCGCGCTTCGTTGGCAGCACCGTCTTATGCTTGCGCCCGAACTTCAATCGTGCGGCCTGCTCGCCATGCACGGCGTCCCACCATAGCGGGGCCACGTCCGGGCGGTTCAGCCATGCCACCATACCCCTCATGCTCTTCAAAGGTTTCCAACCATATTCCACAGCACGGCGGTTCGCCTCCTCAAACAGCATCGAGTCGGTATATACCGGCACGCGGCTCCGCTTCAGCGCGATAAGCATCCGGCCAAACTCGCGGGTAATCTTCACCGTGTTGCGGTTGCCTATCTTTCTGCTAATCAAAGCCGCATAGCCTCGTTTCCTGAAAGCATTGATTTTCGACTTCAGACGGGGCTCGCTCGCCGGCAGCGTGTGCCCATACTGCTCGTGCATGCGCTCGGAACTCTGGAACACCACTTCCCATATCCCCGCCGCGCCGGCGTTCAGGCTGTGGCAGATGCTCTTCCGCTTTGCCATTAGCTTCAACAGCTCACCAATCACGCTCGCATTCAGCGTATATTCCTCGATCAGCTTGTCCGTAAGGTGCTCCGCCCGTCCGTTCTTCTCGTAGGTGTAGCCCTCATACCACGCGCGCGCCGCGCTGTCCATCTTCACAGTCTCTTTCACCATAGCCTCCTTCATCTTCTCTTCGGGGTCGCCGTATTTTTCAACAAAACGCGTCCTGTACTTCTTCGGCAGCGAGCTCCAGGCATACAAAGCCTGACCGCCCTCACCGCCGCCACGACGGACGCTCGCGATGTTGCCACGTCCAACATTGGAAAGCAAGGTCCTGTATTTAATAACAGGGTCATTGCCACCGGTTAGCTCGTCCTTAGTCACGCATAATATCTTGTTGAAATACTCCACTCCTAAGATAAATTACAAAGTATGAATCATGAATTGTGAATTGCTACAGGCTCATCGCCAACAGCTGGATGGCTTCAAACTCATTACACTTGGGGTTCTCCCAGCTCCTCACCGTCTCGCCGTCCCTTATCACGCGCACCATCCCCGCGCCGCGGGTCTCGGCCTCAATCCGAACGCCGTTCGGAAACGTCTGGACCATACGCCCGTCTGCCGTGTGGATCGTCTCCATTTCCGGCAGCGTCACCATCGTCACGCCGTCACGTTGCAACGCCACCGCACGGATCTTCTTGCACAAATCGCTGTCGCTGCCTTCCTCGTGATTCAAGGCTTTTCTCACCACCCGGTCCGTACACTTGAAAGCCTTCCGGAGAAACTCCTTCGTTCCCTTGCTCATTGCAATTTTCCTTTCCATAATTTTATTTTATTAGTGAATTGTTGTCTTTCTCGTCATTTTTTCGTATTTTTGACGCAACTTCCAAATGGAATATGCTGCAAAGATAATACTCATTTGTGAATAACAAAATTATTTCGTCACAAAATTCACATAAGAGAATAAAAAAATCAAAAATGAATATAAACGAAAGAATACAATCTATTATTACTCAGCAATATGACGGCAATAAAAGAGCCTTCGCTAACGCTGTTGGGGTAGGGCCTACAGTAATCCAGAACATAGTAGGTACAAGAAAGGGAAAACCATCGTATGATGTTTTAGAGCGAATATGCACAAATGCGAATATATCGCCGGAATGGCTCCTTACTGGAGAGGGATCTATGCTCAAGTCACACACGGATGAGCCTGTGATAGAGGTTACACCTATACACCATCCCAAAAGCACCGAGAAAAAAGAAGAGATGCAAATTGTGTATCTCTACGATTTCGAGGCATCCGCAGGGCTGAATGCCCTTTTCGACAATAGGCATCAGAACATCATCGACACGATCAAGATACCGAGCCTGCCAAAGTGCGACGGAGCCATACACATCGTTGGCGATTCCATGTACCCCCTGCTCAAATCAGGGGACATTATCCTATATAAACAAATCTCGACCGACATCAACAACGTCATCTACGGCGAGATGTACCTGCTATCATACGACATCGATGGCGACGACTACATCGTCGTCAAGTACATCCGCAAGTCGCCACAGGGTGAACCGTTCATCACGCTTGCATCTGAAAACCCGGAACATGCCTCCAAGGACATCAACTTCAGTCGCGTAACTGCTCTTGCCCTCGTCAAGGCCTCCGTCCGTATCAACTGCATGATATAATAGAGTTACAGTTATAACATAAAAGGGAAAACTATGGGTAATAGTTTTAATATAATACATCTGGTTAAGAAATCCTTAGTGTCTATCTTTGAGAAGGAGAAGGGGAGAAAAGCTTCATACAGGGAAATCGCAGAACTATACGATATTGTTGATAAAGTAGTCAGTGAGTCTAATGAAGTAGATGATTCAGGCTACAATGAAGGAATGGAAAAATCGTACAAATATATCCCTCATTATAAGCGCAATCGCAATAGGAAGACTATCATTTGGCATTTTTTAGATTTTCTAAAAGCATATAGAGAACTCTGTAATGGTACTCAGGACTTCTATGATTACAAGAAATTTAACGAAGAATTTATATGGGCTAAGGGGGAACTTAGAAAGTTGCAACCTTCAGATGATGATGTACTTATTTTTATCAGATATTGTCAAAGAGAGTATTATTATGGTCTGTGCGATATCAAGATTTCAACAAATGAAATTACATTAATACAAAACTGGAGGGAACTTGCAATAAATCATGAAGAAGCATTCCCAAAAACTCTCGCCCACTATATTGAGTATTGGGATGATGTTTTAAACAGCTATGTGCAAAAATCAGCAAAGATTAAACGAATTCATTAC
>JBMNUW010000155.1:0-6987 GCA_050946475.1 Prevotella sp. | reverse complement strand
CGTCGGCTGCGATATAAGTACCGGTGAGCTGACCCTGTCGCCCGTCCTTATCATATAAGGTAAAGGCGCGATTGAGTTGCAGATAGTCTTCGGGATTGCCAAAACGACAATAACTATAACTGTCCCAGAGGATGCCATAGCCCTGGTTGCTCACCACAAAGGGCACGCTCACCTTGGTATTGTACTGATAGAGGTCTTCGTTTTTCCCCTTCATGTCCAGCTCGCCGGCCTGATGCTGTCCCAGTCCGTAGAGGGCCTCTCCGGGGTTGTCCTCGAAGAGAAGTCGCCAGGTATAGCCTTTCTTCTGGTCATCGGTCAGTTTGCTGTCCACTCCTATCTCCCGCTCGGGAACGACGAAGGGCCGGATGGTCTTGCCCTCGCGGGCATCCTCGGCAAGAAGTCGACGGCCACTGGCCCTGTCATAGAACGACACCCGGCCGCTCTGCTTGTCGACCAATGCCTTGACAGAGGTGGTTGCCACCTGCACCTGCCGGCCTTCGTCACTCACGTTGAAAGTTGTAGACGACGAGGACTGCGGCACGATAATCAAGCTGTGTTTCTCCGGAAAAGCATTCTCGGAAGTGGCCTCCACGCGAATCAGCTTATCGCCCACCACCTGAAGACGCACCAAGCGGGGCGATTCGGACGACGGACGTTCCACCCTAACGGTGACGAAATTACCCTGACGAATAAAACTTGCCGCCGAGAGCCCCATGGCCCCCGTCAGCAAGATAGTTGTCAATAATACTTTGTTATATCTCATTTTCCTATTGAAGTTATATGGTTAAAGAGGCCATGAGGCATTGTTCACGCCAGCCAGGATTCCGTCCATTCCATACTGGCAGAAGATGCTGAGTCCAGCCCTGTTAATGATAGCCATAGATGGACGAGACATAGCATTGGTGTCCCATACGAAAGGTATCATTCCATTGTCGATTGCCTGCTCGTTTACAGTCTGGTGGAAGAGCTTGACAGAAGCATCGTGAGCATTCTGTTCACTCGAACTGCCCAGCTCACGCCACAGACACCCGTACTCACCGAGAATTACCGGAATACCCTGGTCAAAGTAGGCGGACTTCATCTGGCTGAAAAGCGACTCAATGTAAGCCTCTTCATACTGGCTGTCGGCATTGCGGTCGGAACCGCTCACGTGGTTGGCGGAGCCCCAGAAATATTGCATGTTGCCCCAATCGGCATCAGCCTCAAGACCGCAGAACTGCCAAGGCGCGTAATAATGAACTTCGAGCATGAGCTTGCCCGACTGCGTATCGGTGGGGAACTTGCTCACAGGGAGACTCGTCAGCGTCTCGCTGATGTCCGTCTTCGGACCCTGGATAACCAGAATGCGGTCGGCATTGTTGCCGCTGGTGGCCCTCACGGCATCGATGAAGGCTTGCTCGTATTTTACCAATGCGCTTATTTGAGCATCGGTCATTGATGTCTGCTGACTGTGATTGGGTTCATTGAGACCTGCAAACAACAAGTGCTTGTCGTAGTTCTTGAAAGTAGTGGCCACTTGTGTCCAGATGTTCTTCATGGTAGCGCTGTTGGCAGTGACGGTTGCATCATCGGTCTTGTCGAAAGAATCTTCCACCCATCCGCCGTCGTAGTGGTCATTGAGTACCACGTAGAGTCCTGCCTGTATAGCATAATCGACCACCTCCTTCACACGTGCCATCCATTCCTCGTTGATGGTGGTGGAACCGCTATTATAATGGATAAACCAGGAACAAGGTATGCGGATGGACTTGAATCCGAGCGACTTCACATAGTCGATCAGTTCCTGCGTGGTCTTGGTGCTCTGCCATGACGTCTCCGCACCGAGGTCATTGCCCGTAGAGAATGTGGCCTCGAGCGTGTTGCCGAGATTCCATCCGGGATACATTTCCTTGGCGATGTCCAATGCTGTCACGGTGATGGCGGCATCGGCATTGGCAGCCTGATTCACGGTGACGGATTCCACAATGTCTCCCTGAGTAAAGGTGATAGTGCCCTGACGACTCTCTCCCACTCTATTTGCAGCTACTACAAACTGGTGAGAATAATCCTGCATCGAGGCACGTGTGGTGAGTTCCGTAATCCATGAATCATTCGAGGTATAGCTGTAAGAGCCATTGCTCTTGAGCTTCACAGTGATGGTACCTCCTGCTGCATCCACATCGAAAGAAGTCGTTTCGAGAATCAGTCCGGAGGAAGCGGTCTGAATCACGTGGATGGAATCGCTCTCTCCTCCCACCGAAACCTTGATGATGGCATTCCGGTCGTCGTAACCGCTATTCTCCGCCACGTTGAGATTGTATTTATAGGTGATTTTCGAATCCGAGGTGTTTTCTGTCACCACGGCCCAATCGGCATCACTGCTCACGACAGGCTTCTGAGCCGCACGCACATAGAAGTCGATGGTGCCGCCCGACTTGGCGAAGGTGACTTCTGATTTCGACACTTTAAAGTCGGTGCTCAACGCATCGGCGCTGGTGCTGACATCGTCGCTGCAGGCAGAAAGAGCAGCAACGGCAAAGAAGCTCAGCAAAATATTGATAATCTTCTTCATGATTTTTTAGGTCTTTGTTTGTAAAGGCAGCCGAGACGGACGGGCGCATGCAAACAGAAAGCGGACCGTTCGTCCCGAACCTTGCGATGGTTAAACACCCGGTGTGATAATCGAGTTGATGGTGACTTTCACATTCTCGGGCTTGGTCAACTCCTTGTAGAGATTGGTAATGTCGACGACCCATTCCACAGCTCCCTCACTCGTGCCACAGAGAGGCGCCACAACCGTATAGGTGCCGTCGCCCGTAACGGTGGTACCAGCACCCGCAGTGCCGCCCCAATAAGACGGATCCCAAGAAGCGTCGGCAAACGACATGGAGGCCGGGTAGTTACCAGAGGCGCCACTGACGAGGTTGCCATCAATGCCACTGATGGTGAACGTCACTATCACGGAGCCGTTAAACTTGAGCGAACTGTAATCGTTGGTCGACTTCGTTTCACCGTATTCATTGTAGAGTTCGATGCGACCGTCCACGCCGCCACCGTCCTTGCTGGTCCAGAGGGGCGACTGGACACCTTGGTAGATATTGGCTACGTCGAACTTAATGGAGGTGACCTCCACTTTCAACTTACTCATATCCTCGATGTTGGCCGCCAACTTGTCGATGTCAACGCAGAACACCTGAGCACCATCAGCCTGTGCTCCATTGGTCTCCATCCATACAGCATACTCGCCGTCACCGTTCACGAGGCAGTCATACTTGTAGTTGTTGAAACTCGACCAATAGCTGGGATCCCAGGAGGCATCGGCATACTCCAGTCCTGCCATGAACGAAGAGGGAGCATCCGACTTGAGGTTGCCGGTGACGCCGCTGAGCTTGAACTTGACGAGCATGTTCTTGGAGAACGACACCTGGGCGGGATCGATACAAGGACTGCTCTTCGAAGCACCATACTCGTTGTAGATTTCGATTCGAAGCCGACCGTTGCCCTCTATATCTCCATAGACCAGTTTGCTGTTGTCGGGATTGATGACCGGTGCCTTCCGAACGGAGCGAACACAGAGCCCCATGTCACGCAGACTCATTCCGGCGATGTTCTCGCTCTGACTCAGACTCAGCGTATTGGCATAATCGTCAGAGACGGTGTTGACCGTGCCACTCCAGTATAGACCTTTCACATTATTACCTTCCACTGTCGTGTCATTGCGATAGCCTGCGGCAGGCATAAAGATGCTGTTGCCGTTGTTAGCCGTGAAGCGTACACCTGCCACCCCATCTACCGTCTCCCAAGTCTGGGTGGTGTTCTGCAGCAGTTCCTTCACCTGAGCCGCCGTAGGCATGTAACTCTTGATGGAGGAGGTGCCGTCGATGTCGGCCTTGGTGACGATGTCATTGTCCGTACCCGAGATATCGGTCGTCACGGTGTAGTCGTCAAGTTTGGAAGAGGTCATCAGTCCTGTGGCGTCGCCGTAGGCCGTCATGACACCCGTCTCGGTCTGGCTTTCTGCGCCGATGTTGCATTTTGCCCACATCACCGAGAGTCCCAGGTCGACATATTCCATCGTCTGAGCCGGAGTGGTGAACTGCTGCACGTCGCCATAGACCAAGCCGTCGTTGAGCTTGCAGTAGGCCACATAATAATAGGTGTTGCCAGGCAGTAGTCCCCCAACCTGCTTGGAGAGCGTGGCTTGGGTGGAAGAAAGCGCATAGTCGCGTCCGTCGGTCACGTCGGTCTTGTCGAGTGAAAGCTTGAAACCGAAGTCCATTCCCTGCTCAATCAGTCCCTCGAGCCCCGATGCCGATGCATTGAGCGTGGCTTTGCAAGCCGAGATGTCGGTGGCTTCGGCGGTGGCAATCTGAGCATCGGTGGCAACAAACGACTTCACGTCGCCATACTTGGTCACTCGGTCTTGCAGCGTGACATAAGTACAATAATAGTAGGTGGTGCCCTTGGTCAAGCCCGTCAACTGGGTGGTGACATTGCCCAGCGAATCGATGGTGCCTGAAACCTTGGAACCTGCCGTCGTCGGATCCTGATTGACCGAGAAGCATGTTCCCACCTCATAGGAACTGGAACTGCTGTTCGAGAGGTCGAGCACACGTCCCTCCGTGGTGGCTGAAACGGCAGTGACGTCGGCCTGGCCGGTCTCTACCGTGGTGATGATGGCCTCGGTGGCTATGGTGTAATCGTCGTCGTCGCTACAAGCCGCGAAAGAGAACAGGGCGAGGAGCATCGGCAACCATTTGAACATATCTTTTGTCTTCATGTTTCTGATGTTTAGTTTGTTATTCTACTTTCTGACATCCCGTTTCACCGTCTGCCATATCTTTTGCTCACGCGGGATCTTTTGACAGCCCTGGTCATGGAGAGCACCTTGGCGGCATTTTCCGTCGTGACAAAGGGGGTTCCGTTGTCCATGGTGACATGTACGGTGACGGACAGAGAAGAACTGAAGTTATAGGCACTGGCAGTGTTGGCAGTGGCTCCCCATGGATTGACGATGTAGCGACGTGCCGTATTTGCATCGTCGCCAACACCACGATCTATGGCGGCATCGTCGAAGGCGACACTCTTTCCGTCGGCCTTCACGGACACAAGCTTCACATCGCAGTTGGGGTGATCCTTGAGCAGTTTGGCAATGTCGAGATAAACGCCATAGACACTGCTGCACGAGCCGTTAATGGTAAATGTATAGTCGCCGTCGGCGGTGACATACACATTGTCGCTCTGCTGGAAAGTCCACGACGAGTCGAAGAGATGCAGACTGCCGGTGTAGCGCTTCACGGTGCTACCCGTCTGCAAGGTGAACTGATAGCCTTGATAAGCCCAGAGATTGCCCTGGTCGTCGTAGAGTTTCTTGCCCAGCCATATGTTGGTGAGCGAGCCACTGTAGTCGTCGGTCTCGAAGGCCAGAATGCGTAGGGTGTTGTCTGACGACAACGAGAAGGTCACCTCGCCGTCTGCCGAGAGCGTGAGTGTGGGGAAGGCACCACTGAAGGTGTAAACGCCCTTGTCGTCGAGCGTGTAAGAGCCTGTATACTCGGTGCCATCGGGAGTGGTGACCGTATATTTATTGGTGGAATTGTTGAGCGAGAAGGAGAGGTCCTCGATGCCGCTGGCTGCAGTCGAAGCTACGCCCTTCGTCGAGCCGTCCTTATTGCACCAATCGTAGGGCTGGTCTTCATTGAGCTTGAAGGTCATCACGTGCGATGTCTTGGGCTCCACATAGTCGCGCCAGTCAGAGGCCAACGTAGGCTCCACTTCTTTCTCATCTCCCGGATCGTAGTTCTTGGCATAGTCTTCGGAGACATAATTGAACACCTCTATCCATTCTCCTCCCCAGTCGCCGGACAGACGTTTGTAGCCCACACGGAGATGATTGTCGTCGAGTTCGATGATCTGCAGGTTGCGACGCCAGTCACTTCTACGAGCCGTCCACGTGTCGGGATGCATCAGGTCTGCATCGGTGAGATTGAGGATATGGGTATCCGTGTTCAGGCTGAAAATGCCCGTCTGAGTCTTGCCCGTCGAAGAATTGTAGAACTGATAATTGGCGTTGCCATTGAGGTCGAACGTCATGTAGCTGTCCCACATATTGGCATCTCCCGTATGTCCTGCATCGGGATCCCAGTTGCTCACAAATGAGTTCCAACCGAAGTTGGTGTTGGCCGAGGGGTCGCCATACGACAGTTCGCCTGCCTGATAGCCATACTTGCCATTGTTGTAAATCCACTTCTTCGACTTACCGACACCTCCGGCCAGCATGGACCAAAGTTCGTCGGTGACAAACTCGGCGCAGAAGTCATCAATGGTGAAGGTGGCATAGGGTCCATAGACCACGCCGCCGGGTGTCTCCACACCCATCCTCACTTGATATTCACCTGCGAAGGGCAACTTCAATGTCACCTCGCTTTCCTGAGAACGTCCCTGCGGCTCGTCCCAAAGAATGGTATAGCCAGAAGGTAGAAGGCTCTTCAGATACACGATGTTGGGGTTCGACGAGTCGTGAGTCACCGTGTAGGCGATACCCTCCACGAGGTCGTCGCTCGTGATGTTTTTATCGCCCATGCTGTAATCATCGGGCGAGCAGGCCGTGACGAACACCGCCAGGACGGCCATGAGGAAATATGTCAGTTTTTTCATACTGTGTTTCTTTCTTAGGTCTAAAATGTTATTCCCAACCGGCGTTTTGCTTATAGACGCCACCCGAGAGGTCTATCTGTGTCTTGGGTATCTGGAAGAAGCCCCGCTTCGACCGTATGTTGTCTTCCTTAAAGGTGGAGGCTATCGATTCCTTTTCCGTATTGTTATAGACGCTGATGGGGGTGCCGGTGCTCTGTCCGCTGCTGTATGCCTGTCCCAGTTCAGCCTGCACAAAGGCGTCGAGACCCTGTCTGCGCAAGTCCCAGTAGCGAATGCCCTCGCCCATGAATTCCTTGCGACGCTCGGTCCATATCTGCTGCACGGTCGGTGCCGAAGTCAAATCGTGAGATG
>JBMNUW010000154.1:0-7006 GCA_050946475.1 Prevotella sp. | reverse complement strand
TAATTAACGAAAGTGACTTTGCCATCCTTAGAAAATTCCATGAATTGTTGCATTGCTGTCTTGACAAGAGTAAGAAGAACGATGATTTCACTTTCCGTAAAAGTATTATTAAAGGACTGGTGGAGACCGAACTCAATGCCTTCTGTTACAAGATAAATGTGGATGAGTCAGAAAAAGAACCTACCCCACATTCACTGGATATTTTCAATCAATTCCTCAATTCCCTGCAACAGCGCGAGGTGAAGCGGCTCACTGTAGAGCAGCTTGCATCCGAGCTCTGCATCTCGTCGAAGTATTTGTCGGATATCTGTAAAAAATACTCTGGTAAGACTGCCAAGCAGTGGATAAAAGAATATACGATGGCAGATATTACGTACTATTTGCGTTCTACGAATCTGAGCATCAAGGAAATAAGTAACTTGATGGGATTTCCTAATTGCAGCTTTTTCTGTAAATATGTCAAGGAACATCTCCATTGTTCACCTACAAAATATCGTCAAGAAAAAAGTTGTTCATCGTGTCCTCCCATTGGACAGGAACCGTGAGAAAATTAAAGCATCCATTACCAAAATTTATTTTTTTGGCAGAAACATCAACTCAACTTTCAGAACAGATTAATTGTCATGTAACCGGTCTGCGAGTTGTCTTTCGTTGTTTATTAATTCAAAGACAACGAACAACAATGAACTACAACTCTTGATTATTAATAATTCTCAGTTTTATAAATGATTTTGCGAGCCTTGTAGAGGCTTCAAGCAGTATCTGTAGTGCTGTCCGTATCAAAAGTCTTGCAGACGCTAAGTCCTCTCTTGCATCAGACCGTTGGATATTTTTTTTTGTTCCCTTTCTTGAAACTTTATAAATAGCACCCAATAATATTTGAAAAATAAAAGGTGAACAGAATTTTCTAATAAATCATTGGCTTTTATCTTAACATAAGGTCATTCATGTTATCGGTCGGTGCTCTCTTTCCTATACAGGCGTTTGAGAATAATTTAAATAATATGCTTATTATTTGGAATTAAATTAGTAATTTTGCACCAATTAGGCGTTCCTAAACGCGTTACAGTTTGAATGTGAAGATGGTCGTCAAAAAGAACATGATCAACGTTGCCAATCGCTCTTGATGCAGACATAGACTGCAAAGATTTAAGCCTGGTGCATTTTACCTGCTATGTAGGGAGGAAGCGAAGACATACGGAGAATCAAGTACGCAACCCATATTCGTAACTCAATCTGTAAGTTGGTCAGGAGTGGATTCCTAATAACAATAGAAACCAAATTAAGAATCATAATCAGAATGGAAGACAAGGCATCCGGAGAAAATCACTGGAGAAGTGATTAACATCAACGGAGGACTTTATTCATAACGAAACATGAATCTTTTTCCAGAATTACGAAAGAAATATACCAGCGAGCATCTTTCCGCCCGCGAAGCACAACGACAGGCAGAATTCATTGCCTGGAGCCCTGTTGTGTTCCAGGTGTCGCGGATTATGGTGAAGTGGGGCATTCTTGACCTGCTACGCGATGCTGACAACGGACTGACACGGCAGGAGATTGTGGAGAAGACCCACCGGTCAGACTATGCGGTGAAATGCCTGTTGGAGGCTTCGCTCTCGATAGGTACCGTGTTGGTGGACCCGGAGACAGACCGGTACAGTCTGAGCAAGACGGGATGGTTTCTGATTAACGACCCCGCCACGAGAGTGAACATGGCCTTCTGCCACGACGTGAACTATGAAGGCTGGTTCCATCTCGAAGAATCTTTGGCAGAGGGACGTCCTGTGGGACTCGAACATTTCGGTCCTTGGCCCACTATCTACGAGGGACTGAGCAGTCTGCCGTCTGACGTTCAGAAGAGCTGGTTTGACTTCGACCATTTCTACAGTGATTCGTCTTTCCCCGAAGCCCTTCGCATTCTCTTTGACGAACATCACGTGCGCACTCTCTATGACGTAGGAGGAAACACGGGCAAGTGGGCACTGCGGTGTGTGGACTATTGCGCAGACGCCAAAGTGACGGTGCTCGACCTTCCCCAGCAAATAGAAATGATGCACAAGAATATAAAGGGCAAGCCCGGCGCTGACCGCATTGCGAGCTATGGCATTAACGTGCTGGACCGCGAAGCTAAATTCCCCACATACGATGGAAACTTAGACGCGATATGGATGTCACAGTTCCTCGACTGCTTCAGTATGGAGCAGATTGTGGATATTCTCCGCCGCGCGAGAAGCATCATGGGAGAGGAGACACGCATCTACATTATGGAAACCCTGTGGGACCGCCAGCGGTTCGAACCGGCAGCTTTCTGTCTGACCATGACAAGCCTCTACTTCTCGGCAATGGCAAACGGCAACAGCAAGATGTATTGCACGGAAGACCTGGAGCATTGCATCACGGAGGCAGGACTCAAGGTGGAGCAAATCCATGACCACCTTGGACAAGGACACAGCATTATCATCTGCTCTAAAAATAATGATGAATGACTGGGCAAGGAATTGTCCAGTTTGTAATTTAAAATCGTATCTGTTTGGAAGCTAAACGCACTTGGCAAGGTTACACATTCGGGGGTAAGCACTTACACCGTTGGCTTATCGCATTGCTGAAGCGAGTGGATATTCGCGTGGTCTATGTTATCGCAGCAGTGTTTGTCGTCCCCGTCTGTCTTTTCCTACCCGGCGCGCGGCACTGTTACCGCTATCTCCGCCACCGTCTCGGCTGGGGCACGCTGCGGTCGCTTTGGGGCGTGTATCGGAATCACGTACTCTTCAGTCAAGTGGTTATCGACCGCTTTGCCATGTATGCCGGCAGGCATTTCAAGGTGGAAGTGGTGCACTACGATGACTTTCTCTCCTTGGCAGCCCTTCCAGACAGTTTCGTCATGCTCTCCTCGCACGTGGGTAACTACGAGATAGCCGGTTACACCCTGGTCTCCACCAAGAAGCCTTTCAACGCCTTGGTGTTCGGTGCGGAGAAAGCGACCGTGATGACGGGCAGGGAGCATCTCTTCGGTCACAATCACATAAGGATGATTCCCATCCGAGATGACATGAGTCATTTGATTGCCATCAACAATGCCCTGTCGAATGGCGAGATTCTCTCTATGCCGGCTGATAGAATCTTCGGCTCTCCCAAAGCTATCACACGGAACTTCTTAGGAGCACCGGCAAAGTTTCCGGAGGGCCCCTTTAGGGTGGTCACCATGCGCCAACTGTCGGTTTTAGCTGTGAATGTGATGAAAACGCATTGGAATACCTATACGGCATACGTTCACGCCCTTGACTATGACCGGGAGGCTCCGCGGCGCCAACAGATGGAGCAATTGGCTGCAGCCTACACAAAGGTTTTAGAAAGTGACTTGCAGAAACACCCTTTGCAATGGTACAACTATTTTGACTTTTGGAACCAATAACGAAATGAAGAGAAGAGTTGTCATTACGGGAATGGGCATCTGGTCATGCCTTGGCAAGAATGTCGATGAGGTGAAGTCCTCGCTCTATGCGGGCAAGTCAGGCATCGGCATAGACCCCGACCGTCTCGAATACGGTTATCAGTCGGGTCTGACAGGTATTGTGGAGCGCCCCCAACTGAAAGGACTGCTCGACCGCCATATGCGGAGGGGACTGTCCGAGGAGGCGGAATATGCTTATATGTCGAGCCGGGAGGCCTTCTACATGGCAGGCGTGGACGATGACTATCTTCAGCGTAACGAGGTGGGGTGCATCTTCGGTAATGATTCATCGGCCAAGCCGGTGATAGAGAGTAATCAGATTATGCAGTCCACTCATGACACTGCGCTCTTGGGAGAGCATTTCGTGTTCCAAGGAATGAACTCCACCGTGAACATGAATATGAGCACCATCTTTCATCTGCGTGGCATCAATTTCAGCGTCAGCGCTGCCTGTGCCAGTGGCAGTCACGCGTTAGGTTTGGGTTATCTGCTGATTCAACAAGGACTGCAAGATGTGATACTCTGCGGCGGTGCACAGGAAACAAACTATTATGCGTTGGCTTCGTTTGACGCCTTGGGAACCTTCTCAAAGCGCATGGATGAGCCCACGAAAGCCAGTCGCCCCTTTGACCGCGACCGCGACGGCTTAGTGCCGAGTGGCGGAGCGGCCTCATTGGTGCTCGAAGATTATGACCACGCTGTGGCACGTGGTGCCAGGATACTTGCAGAAGTCTGCGGTTACGGTTTCTCCAGCAACGGAGGAGGCATCAGTCAGCCCAGTGACGAGGGTAGTTACATCGCTATGATGCGGGCTATCAATGACGCGGATATCCCTGTGGACGCCATCGACTATGTCAATGCGCACGCCACCTCCACCAAGCAGGGAGACATGTATGAGGCCATTGCCATCGACCGGATATTCCACGGGCAGCATGCCTTGGTGTCAAGCACAAAATCGATGACGGGGCACGAGTGCTGGATGGCCGGCGCCTCCGAAATTGTCTATTCCATCATCATGATGCACAACAATTTTGTGGCTCCTAACATCAATTTAGAAAACCGTGATGAATATTCTGAGCCACTGAACCTTACGGATAAGACAGTCGATACAGAGGTGAACACTGTACTCAGTAATTCGTTTGGCTTCGGAGGTACGAACAGTGCCCTCGTGATAAAGAAATAAAAACTATACACAATATATTATGACAAGAACTGAAATAGAGGAAAAAGTAAAAAAGTTTCTCATCGATGACTTGGAAATCGAAGAAGAAAATATATATCCTGAAGCCCGTCTAAAAGAGGATATGGGTATTGACAGCCTCGATTATGTGGACATCGTAGTGATTGTCAACAAAGTTTTCGGGGTGAAGCTGAATCCTAATGAGATGGAAGACGTGAAGACCCTGAAAGATTTCTATGATTACATAGAGAGCAAACTCGGCTAAGATAAATCCAACAATGGATTTCAAAAATATAGTCATTACCCGTCTCATTCCCCAGCGACCGCCCTTTGTCATGGTGGACCATTTGCTGAGCTGCGACGAGGTAGATGCAGAGACGGAATTCAAACTGAAGTCTGACTGCCTGTTTTTAGATGGTGACAGGCTGTCGCCCTCCGGCATCATTGAGAACATGGCCCAGTCGTGTGCCGCGAGAATCGGATACCTCAACAGGGTGCATGGCAAGGGGGTGAAGATAGGACTTATCGGTGAGATACGCAACTGTGAGATACAACACTTGCCCCAGGTCGGTGATATGCTCACCACGAAAGTACATGTTCAGGAGGATTTTTTCGGTCTTGTCCTCGCTGAGATAGCAGTGAGAAGCGGAGAGAAAGTCATCGCCGTCGGCACGATGAAAATCGCAACTGTGGACGCTGGGTTCAATAAAGATAAGTAAGATTCATGAAGACTGGCAAACTGCAAACAACAATACCCTTTAAGGTACGCTTCAGCGAAGTTGACGCCATGAAAGTGGTATGGCATGGCAACTACATGAAATACTTCGAAGACGCCCGTGAAGCCTTCGGCGACGAATACGGACTGAGCTATCAACTGATAGAGCGGAATCACTATTATGCCCCCATCGTAGACTTCAACATCAAGTATCGGAAGCCCCTGTTCTATGACAGTCGTCCGGAGATTACAATCACCTATCAGCCCACGGAGGCAGCCAAGATAGTCTTCGACTATGAAATTAAGGATAGTGAAAGCGGGGAGCTGGTAGCCTCGGCACACAGTGTGCAGGTGTTCATGGACCTAAATTATGAGTTGGTGTGGTATTCTCCCGACTTCTATATTAAATGGAAGAATCAATGGCTGAAAGATTAGTTACAATGATAGCCCACAACATCGTATCGCCCTTGGGCCTCACCTCCGCAGACAATTTCGCGGCGGTGACAGCAGGGCGGTCGGCGGTGAGGTGCCACAAGAATCAATGGGGACTTCCGGAACCCTTTGCCGCATCGCTCATAGACCATGAGGTCGTGAACGAGGCATGTAAGGCAGAAGGGGTGGGCGACGGACTGACTTTCTTTGAGCGGATGGCAGTGTTGTCCATCAAAAAAGCACTGCAAGAATGCGATGTCGACATCACCTCAGAGAAGACCCTTGTGATTCTATCTACCACCAAAGGCAATGTTGACTTGCTGAGAGTCAACGATGAGCATCTGCCAGCCAATCGGGAATATCCCGGTGAAGCGGCGAAGGCTATCTGCCAGGCACTCCATTATCCCAACAAGCCCCTTGTGGTATCCAACGCCTGTGTGTCCGGCGTCTGTGCCCAGATAGAAGCCTACCGGCAAATCAAGAGCGGGCACTATGATGTTGTGGTAGTATGTGGCGCGGATGTTCTCGGTCCCTTCATCGTCTCCGGCTTTCAGTCACTCAAGGCTTTGTCGTCAGACCCCTGTCGGCCCTTTGATGAAGACCGCACGGGCATTAATCTTGGGGATGCCGCCGCCACCTGTATTTTCAAGGGAGTGAAGGCAGACGAGATAGAGTCGGGCAGTTGGATATTGGCAGACGGCGTGATACGCAACGACGCCTTCCACATTGCCAGTCCGGCAAAAAACGGCGAAGGCTGTTACAGAGCCCTGACACAACTGTTGCACCATGTGGACAAAGACGACCTCGCCTGTATCAATGCACACGGCACCGCCACTCTTTTTAATGACGAGATGGAAGCCGTGGCACTCACAAGGGCAGGACTGAGTGATATTCCCGTAAACAGTCTGAAAGGCTATTTCGGACATACGTTAGGAGCAGCCGGTGTGTTGGAAACCATCATCACCATGTTGGCTGTTGAACAGGGGATGGTAATCGGTACCCGCGGCTTTAAGAATTTAGGCGTGAGTCGCCCCATCAAGGTATCAGCACAGCACGAGAAGACAGACAAGTCGACATTCATCAAGATGCTGTCAGGATTCGGCGGATGCAATGCAGCACTGCTCTATAGGAGATTTTCGAGATGAAGACAATAGCAAACATCATACTCACTCCCAAGGAGATACATATAAATGGCTCCAGTGCCACACAAGGCACGGAAGCAAAT
>JBMNUW010000153.1:0-7044 GCA_050946475.1 Prevotella sp. | reverse complement strand
AGAATTTTCTACTACCAGTTTAATATATAATTAGCAGCATAAAAAGATAATATCAGACTCCGATTTTATCTCTTTCATGTCAAGAAACTTCATGCATAAAGCTCGACATAATACAAAAAACAAAGTTTAGAAACTGATCCGCAATCTCCAAACTATCAGAACACTTGAGTTTATAAAGAATAAAAAAAATAACACAGAGAACATTTTTTTCGTAGGCAATTGCTCGTTTTTCGATAATAATTTATACCTTTGCAAATATATTATGAAAACCTCTGCGAAAAGAGGAAAGGGATATTATGCCCCTATTCATAAAAATAGTTAATCATGCCAATTTTGTTGGCATGAATGATAATATTTTGTATATTTGCACGATATTTATAAAATGCCTGCATTTAGGATAAGACAAGGTATTAGCAAAACAAATAAGAGGTTTACATAATGCGTCAACTTAAAATTCAGAAGAGTATCACCAATCGCTCCAGCGAAGCACTGGACAAGTATCTCGTTGAAATCGGCCGTGTGCCCATGATTTCAGTAGACGAAGAAATTGAACTTGCTCAGAAAATTCGCAAAGGTGGTAAAGCTGGTGAGCGCGCCAAGGAAAAGTTGGTTATGGCCAACCTTCGTTTTGTCGTGTCTGTTGCAAAACAGTACCAGCATCAGGGCCTCAGCCTGACCGACCTCATAGATGAGGGCAATATCGGATTGGTAAAGGCTGCCGAAAAATTTGATGAGACTCGTGGATTCAAATTCATTTCCTACGCTGTGTGGTGGATTAGACAGAGCATTCTGCAGGCCATTGCCGAACAAAGTCGTATTGTCAGACTGCCACTCAATCAGGTAGGTGCGCTCTCTAAAATCAGTTCTGAAATCTCCAAATTCGAGCAAAAAAACCAACGCCGTCCATCTGTTACTGAACTTGCCAGTCTTACCAATATGGAAGAATCAAAACTCGACCAAACACTAAAGGCTGACAATCACCACATGAGTATCGATGCACCTTTCCAAGAGGACGATGATAACAGCATGGCGGACGTACTCGCTTCGGGTGATGACAGCCGCGCTGACAAGCAAGTGGACTATGAAAGCATGTCGAAGGAACTCGACACTGTACTTAGAAACGTGCTTAAAGACCGTGAAATCACAATTGTACGGGAATGCTTCGGCATTGGATGCCACGAAAAAGGTCTTGAGGAAATAGGCGATCAACTCGGACTGACACGTGAGCGCGTAAGACAAATCAGAGAGAAAAGTATTGTAAAACTCAGAGAAAGCGGATACGCCAAACTGCTAATAAAATATCTGGGCTAAAAAGATTAAAAAACAGAAAAGGTGGTCCGAAAAACGGATCACCTTTTATTTTTATCCTATAAAACAAACATCTGAATACTATGAGTGACGACGTCATACAGATAAAGGGCGCCAGGATGAACAACCTGAAGAATGTAAGTCTCAACATTCCACGCAATAAACTTATCGCCGTTACCGGTGTTTCCGGATCAGGCAAATCTTCATTGGCTTTCGACACTTTATATTCCGAAGGACAACGCCGGTACGTAGAAAGCTTATCTAGCTATGCCCGACAGTTTCTTGGCAGAATGAGCAAGCCTGAGTGTGACTCCATTAAGGGTTTACCTCCTGCCATTGCCATCGAACAAAAAGTAATAGCACGAAACCCTCGCTCTACGGTAGGCACTTCAACAGAAATCTATGAGTATTTACGTTTACTTTTTGCCCGTATTGGTCACACATATTCTCCGATATCCGGACAAGAGGTAAAGAAGCATACTACAGAAGACATCGTGAACTGCGTTTCTAGTTTTTCAGATGGCACTCGCTTTATGGTGCTTGCCCCATTGAAAGTGGTAGAAGGGCGCACTGTGGACAAGCAACTAGAAATGTACTTACAAGAAGGATACTCTCGTGTGATGATTGGGCATGAAGTTACTCGTATTGAAGATTTGTTGAAGGAAGACACAAAGTCTTTGTCAAACGAAGATCTCTACCTCGTCATCGACCGTATGGCAGTATCATCCGAGAAAGATGCCATAGCTCGACTAGTAGACTCGGCCGAAACAGCTTTCTATGAGGGCGACGGCGCATGCCGTATCGCCGTAACGCCGTCGAATATATGTTATGATTTCTCTTCACGCTATGAGGCTGACGGCATAACATTCGAAGAGCCTAATGACAACATGTTTTCCTTCAATTCTCCCCTTGGAGCTTGCCCCACCTGCGACGGTTTCGGCTCTATTATAGGTATCGACGAGAAACTTGTGATTCCTAACACTAGTCTCTCCGTTCATCAGGGTTGCGTACAATGCTGGCATGGTGACAAGATGAAGATGTGGCAAGAAGAATTCTGTCGAAGAGCGGCTGTGGACAATTTCCCCATCTTTAAGCCCTACTATGAACTGACACGAAAGGAAAAAGATCAACTTTGGCATGGATTACCCTCCGACTTAAGAAACAATAACAATAATGTCTCGAAATGTGTCTGCATTGACTCTTTCTTCCAAATGGTGAAGGAGAATCAGTATAAGATACAATATCGAGTGATGATGAGCCGTTATAGAGGGCGAACAATCTGCCCTGATTGCCATGGCACTCGACTGAAGAAAGAGGCTAATTGGGTAAAGGTGAATGGTATGAGTATCACTGACCTTGTAGAAATGCCTGTTTCCGAGCTCAGAACTTGGTTCAACCGATTGGAATTGCCAGAACATGACGCTCTCGTCGCTCAGCGACTGCTCACAGAGATTCGTTCCAGGTTAGGATTCCTCTGTGACGTTGGACTGGGATACCTCAAACTCAATCGGCAAAGCAACACACTTTCAGGAGGAGAAAGCCAGCGTATTAACCTCTCCACCTCACTAGGTTCCTCGCTCGTAGGTAGTCTCTACATCCTTGACGAACCTAGTATCGGGTTGCATAGCCGTGATACAAACCGATTAATCAAGGTCTTACGAAATCTACAACAATTGGGAAACACGGTAATGGTAGTTGAGCACGACGAGGATATTATGCGGGCTGCCGACTGGCTCATTGATGTTGGACCGGATGCAGGTGAATTAGGAGGCGAAATCGTCTACGAAGGCCCTTTACCAGATGCACTGCGCCGACATGAAAAACCATTGACTAAAAGTGAAGCATCTGAACTCGTAACTAAATTCCCAAGAAGTTATACGGTGAAGTACCTAACAGGAGAAGAACAAATACCTGTTCCTGCTGTCCGTCGCGCGTGGAACCAATCTCTATTGCTCAAAGGTTGCCGAATGAACAACTTGAAAGGAATAGACGTTCAAATTCCACTTAATATTATGACAGTAGTAACTGGCGTTTCTGGCTCCGGAAAATCAAGTCTAATTAAAGGCATACTCTATCCTGCTCTCAAACGTCGTCTTGATGAAGTTTGTGACGCTCCAGGAGAGTTCTCATCCCTCGAAGGAGACGTAGAGTCTGTAAAACATGTGGAATTTGTTGACCAGAACCCTATCGGAAAGAGTTCTCGATCCAATCCAGCCACCTATCTCAAGGCCTATGATGCTATCAGACAACTCTTTGCCGAACAACCTTTGGCAAAACAAGAAGGCTTCGGCCCACAATATTTTTCATTCAATGCAGAAGGTGGACGTTGCGAGGAATGCAAAGGTGCCGGCGTGATAACGGTGGAAATGCAGTTTATGTCTGATCTCGTACTGGAATGTGAAGCCTGTCACGGCAAACGATTCAAGCGGGAAATTCTTGATGTTACCTTTCACGGGAAAAACATATACGACGTACTGAACATGACAGTGAGTGAAGCCATCGTCTTCTTCACAAAATATCAGCAAAAAGCAATCGCAACCCGACTGAAACCTCTTGAAGATGTAGGACTTGGATACATCAAGTTGGGTCAAAACTCATCAACCCTGTCTGGAGGAGAAAATCAACGAGTAAAACTCGCCTATTTTATAGGACAAGAAAAACTTGAACCTTCACTCTTCATCTTCGACGAGCCTACGACTGGACTACATTTCCACGACATCAGTAGATTGCTAAAGGCCTTCGAAGCTTTGATTGAACGTGGACACACCATTCTTATTATCGAACACAACATGGAAGTAATAAAGTCTGCCGACTGGGTGATAGACCTTGGACCTGACGGTGGTGACAAGGGTGGCAATCTTGTTGTGGCAGGGACCCCTGAAGACGTTGCTTCATGCAAGGAAAGTTACACAGGAAAATATCTGAAAGAGAAATTATCATGATTTCCATTCTGTTGCCTTCCTACAATGATGATTGTGTAAAGTTGGTTAATACATTGCATACGCAAGCTGAAGCCATCGACGGTCTACAATTTGAAATATTGGTAGCCGACGATGGCTCCACAGACATCAACGTCGTAAAAAGCAACAGGGAAATAGATTTACTGTCCCATTGTCGCTTCATAGAAAGGAAGATAAATGTGGGACGAGCTGCTATTCGTAATTTTCTTGCTAGAGAAGCAAAAGGCGAATGGCTGTTGTTCATAGACAGTGACATGCGGATTGATATTTCCGATTATCTTCTGAGATACATTAAAGAAATAGAAAACAACGGTAGCGAATACATGGTTGTGTATGGAGGTTACAATATAGATTCAGCATCGCCAAACAACCTGCGATACAGATATGAACTTCGTAACTGCCAGAATCGGAAAAGTAATGAAAGGCAACGTCACCCTTATCAAAACTTCCATACATCTAATTTTCTTATATCCAAAGAACTGATGACAGTCTGCCCGCTGAATGAGGAAATGCGACAGTATGGTTATGAAGACATACTTTTTGGTAAGCAATTAGAGCAAAAGTCTATACCTATTCATCATATTGATGCTCCTGTAACATTTTATAAATTTGAGTCCCAAGAAATATTTATCGTAAAAACCGAAGAGTCCTTGACTACACTCTACAAATACCGTAAACAGTTGCGCGGTTATTCCCATTTGCTTACTACAGCAGAAAAAATGCGACACTTGAAGTTGGATGGTATTATCAATTGGATGTTTCAGAGACATGGGAAAACTTGGAGACGTAAGTTAATTGAAGAAGAGGCACCACTGCGCATGTTCCAGTTGTACAAACTTGGCTACTATATTCATTTGTGTCGACAATAGTTGTTTCTCACTAATTAAATAAGTCTCTGCATCTCTGTTAAACATTCAATCCTCTACCTTAACTTCACGCAACGGTTCAATTAAGCTAACTTTCCACTTGCCATCATATTTTTTTAAAGGAATGCGATAGACAGATGCCTCGGTTAATGTTCCTACTTTCCCCAACTGATTCATTTTAAGATAATGTTTCACGCTGACAGTTGCTGTAGCACTATCTGCCCTATCGAAATAATCAATAGCATTCACCTCTACCTTAGCCCCTTCCGGTAGGGCACGCAAAGTATCTATATCATTTTGGTTAATTTGAGAGGAAAGATAACGAAGACAAGGCTGAGAATCATCTGTAACATAAGGTTGAAGAAGAAAAAATTGCCAATTAAAATAAGCAGTCGAAAAAGTATCGACTAAGCTTTCGACTTCATCGGTATCTTCATGTCGACACGAGGAAAAAGTCGTTGCTAAGATGAATAGAAATACGAGAACGACCTGTAAGACACTAACAGACAAGAAACGAATAGATTTATATAATATATGTCGCATTAATTATTTTTATTTTATTTGGAAACAAAGTTAATCAAATCCTATCGAAATGATTGTCGATTAAACTTTATTAAATTATTATTCTGTTATTTCTTGCTTGTTTTTGATAATTTTGCAAGAAAATAAGACCAATAATGCTTCATTATATATCTTTCGGCAGCGGCAGTAGCGGCAATTGCTCATACCTTTTCACAGAAAAATACGGAATTTTACTCGATGCAGGAGTAGGAATCAGAATGCTGAAGAAAAACGCCAAGAATTACGGTTTAAATCTTTCTGACATACATCACATACTTATCACCCATGACCATAGCGACCACATTCGATGTGTAGGTGGACTTAGCCATGACTACAATTTACCAGTTTATGCTACTAGTAAAGTTCATGAAGGTATCAGAAAGAGCTGGTGTGTAAAGCACAATATCGATCCTTCACTTGTAAAAGTCATCCAGAAAGACACTCCTTTCAAATTAGACGATTTTACTATTACTCCTTTCGGAGTACCCCACGACAGTATGGACAATGTGGGATATTGCATCGAATATCAAAATATAACATTTGTCTTAATGACTGATGTGGGGCACCTGACAGAAGAAATGAAAACTTTTATTGGAAGGGCAAATTATCTCGTAATTGAAGCTGATTTCGAGAAAGAAAAACTACTTACTGGCCGTTACAGTCAAGTACTAAAAGAGCGTATTCTCAGTCCCACGGGGCACATGAGCAATGAAGAATGCGGCTTGGCCATTGCCGAAAATGCCACTCCTGCCTTGCGCCACGTTTGGCTCTGTCACCTCAGCGATGAAAACAATCATCCTGTTTTAGCTGAGAAAACTGTTAAAACCATCCTTGAATCTTATGGACTAAAAGTTGGAAAACAATCGGGAGCAGACTTTCAATTAGACGTTTTGAAGCGCAACACGCCATCAGGCATTTACGATTTAATCTGACTCTGTATAGCTCGTACAAAACCTTTTGCTGTCCGTTGGGCTGTCTGTTGGAAATGGCCACCTTCATTCCACTCCACGATATGTTCAACACCTTGACAATAGAACAATTCAGATTGTTGGCGCAAATTCTTTTCGATGGAAGCCATCATCCTATTACGAGTCTTTCCTTCTTTGTTTCCCATGCTTAGATAAAAATAGTGAGCCAAAGGACGGAATGTTGAAGCATAATCTATCCATTTCGGATACCAAACAGAGGGTGATGCTGCAACAACACAGTCAAAAATTGGTGTTTGATATCCACACCAAAGAGCAAAAAGTCCTGCCAGAGAATAGCCTCCGATTATGAATTTTGCAGGTTTACCTGCATCAAAGCAACCTTCAATATTTCCTTGATTTCCATTACATTTATTGTAAGAT
>JBMNUW010000152.1:0-7292 GCA_050946475.1 Prevotella sp. | reverse complement strand
TTAAATATGAGCATGACTGATTTCACAGATACGGAAAATTCCAAGCAGGACAACGACAATCTGTATCGCCTGAGCTTTGAGAATATCAGAGATTTTCTCAGCAAAGTGGATGCTACCCATTCCACAGCAATTGCCTTGTCACCGCATTTTGCCATGACTTTGTCAAACACCGACACGAACAAGTTGCGGTTACCACTCGAAAAGCCCATCTTGGTGGAAGATGCACGAGTAGGTTATGTGATGGAAGGAAGCGCCCAGTATGAGGTGAACCTCATGAAACGTGAATACAAAAAAGGAGACATCATCTATTTAGCTGTAGGCAGCGTTGTAGAACTCAAGAGTTGTTCGAAAGATTTTCGTTTTAGTGGCTTTGTCTTTTCGTCCGATTTGCTCCATCAGACTTTCAAGGGAAATATTCCATCTCTCTTTACAAAGGTGGCCATCCACGAGCGATTTGAAGTAGGCGAACATGAACTGCAAATGTTTCGGCACTCCGTAGAGGGTCTTTGGGAGGTGACACAGATTCCCAATTATCCACAGAGTCTCCTGGAAGGCTATCTGCATGCGACCCTGTCGCTGTTGGTGTATATCGCTGAGAAAAATGAGAATAAGGAGAAAAAGACGCGCGGCAGACAGCAGGAAATTTTCGAGCGATTCATACAATTGGTGAATCAGGAATCCTCGCAGGGACATACCGTGGAATATTATGCGGACAAGCTCTGTATTTCCGTGCGCTATTTCGCGACACTGGTGAAGAAGCATAGCGGCGCTACTCCGAAAGAGTGGATAGACCGGTCACTGGTGATGAAGGCAAAAGTGATGTTGCGCTACAGCTACACTCCGGTTTCCACTATCGCCGACAAACTCGGATTCCCAACATCGAGTTTCTTCTGTAAATTCTTCAAGCAGCATGTGGGGTGCAGTCCCATGAAATACAGGAACACCCCCTAATGCTTCTTGAACCCTCATTAGCGTTTTCTTCCCTTCATCGTTACGAGTGGAATGAGCATTTCTTCCATAGAAATGCCACCGTGCTGGAAAGTGTTTTTGTAGTATGATACGTAATAATTATAGTTGTTGGGATAGGCAAAGAACGTGTCTCCTGTGGCCAAGGCATAAGTAGTGGATACGTTGGGTGCCGGTAACTGCGCCTGTCGCGGATCACGAATGGTGAACACGTCTTTAGAATTGTAATTCAGATTTTTTCCCAGCTTGTATCTCAGATTAGTATTGGTGTTACGGTCGCCGATGATTTTCACGGGCTTTGATGTACGTATGGAACCATGGTCGGTGGTGAGGATGATCGTGTAGTCCGTCTGTGATAACCGTTGGAACAGTTCTGACATTACCGTATGGCGGAACCAGCTCAGTGTGATGCTGCGATAGGCGCTCTCGTCGTTAGCAAGCTCGCGTACCATTTTTGACTCAGTACGAGCGTGAGAGAGCATATCAATGAAGTTGACGACGACAACATTCAGGTCGTAGCCGGACAACGTATTGAACTGTTGCATCAGTTTCTCCGCCACCTGAGAATCATTAATTTTGTGATAACTGAACTTGTCGTGTCTGCGGAACCGGTCTATCTGCGTTTTTATTAATGGTTCCTCATTGAGGTTCTTTCCTTCCTCTTCGTCCTCGTCAACCCACAGGTCAGGATACATTTCTGCTATCTTACTCGGCATGAGTCCGCTGAAGATGGCATTTCTTGCATATTGTGTGGCGGTAGGGAGAATGGAAAGATATAAGTCTTCATCAATGTCGAACCTGTCGCCGATTTCCTGGGAGAGTACGCGCCACTGGTCATAGCGGAAATTGTCAATGACAATAAGGAACACTTTTTCTCCGGCATTCAACCGTGGAAAAATCACTTTCTTGAAAAGGTCGGGACTCATCATCGGCCGGTCGGGGGCCTGAGCCTTGGGACTTACCCAGTCAAGATAGCGACTCATGATGTATTTGGCGAAGCCGTTGTCGGCTTCTTCTTTCTGCATTTTGAGTACCTCCTTCATCTGACTGTCTGTCGAACTAAGTTCCAGTTCCCAATGCACCAGTCGTTTGTAGACTTCCTTCCAGTCATCCAATGTCTTGCAGTCAGAGATTTGCATGCCCAGGCGTCCGTATTCCTGCTGGTAGATATTCTGAGTGATTTCGGTGCGTATCTCCTTTTGGTGGATATTCTTTTTCAACGTCAGCAGAATCTGACTCGGATTGACAGGCTTGATGAGGTAGTCGGCAATCTTGGACCCAATGGCCTGGTCCATAATGTTTTCCTCTTCGCTCTTCGTCACCATAACTACGGGAGTGGAAGGCTGTATTTCCTTTATTTTCTGAAGTGTTTCGAGACCGGTAAGACCCGGCATCATCTCGTCGAGCATGATGAGGTCGTAAGTGTGCTTCTTGCAAAGCTCAATGGCGTCGCTTCCGTTACTGACGGTATCGACTTCGTAGCCTTTTCGTTGTAGGAAAATGATATAAGCCTTGAGGAGTTCTATCTCGTCATCGGCCCAAAGTATGAATCCGTTGCTCATAGTTGTTTGTGTCCTCCGTTTAGTGTTATGTTGTCTCTAATGTTATTTCATGCCCATCTCCTGACATCCATCCTACAAGATATCAGAATCCTTCCAAGTCATAGTATTCGTCCTCGAGGTCAAAGTTGTTCTGATTCTTCTTCTGTTCCTCTTTCTTCTTTTCCGATTTCTTCGTAGTCTTCTTCTTGCTTGTGGAAGGCGGAACTGACTCCATGTCATCGAAGTAGATAGTAACGCCATCATCTAATTGTGGTCTTTCCTGTGGCATTGCTTCTTTCTTAGTTGTGGAACCGGAAGCTTTCTTTGTGCTGGCAGTCTTTTGTTTCCTGTCAGCTTCTTTAGAAGATGAAGGAATCACTGTTTCTTGCTCTGCGGGCTTTTCAGTCTCTGTGGGAATTACTGTTCCCTGTTGAGTTGGCTGTTCCGTCTCCATAGGAATTACCGTCCCTTGTTGAACAGGCTGTTCCGTTTCTGCAGGAATCACTGTTTCCTGTTGAGAAGGTTGTTCCGTCTCCGTGGGAATCACTGTTCCCTGCTGAGAAGGTTGTTCCGTCTCTGTGGGGATTTCGGTGCTTTGCTGTGCAGGTTGCTCTGTTTCCGTAGGAATCACAGTACCTTGCTGAGCTGGTTCTAACTCTTCCGGTATGATAGTAGTGGAGTTCAGGAAGTCGTCAATCTCCTTTTCAGAAGGTTCTGCCTGTTGATTCTGTGGCTGGGTCGTCACTTCGGCAGGTTCTGTAAGCAAGTAGTACTGGTTTACTTTCAACGGGGCAAA
Source organism: Prevotella sp. (assembly GCA_050946475.1). Classification (GTDB taxonomy): domain Bacteria; phylum Bacteroidota; class Bacteroidia; order Bacteroidales; family Bacteroidaceae; genus Prevotella. Next base: position 3,989 of record JBMNUW010000152.1, on the reverse strand, counting down.
GTGCCTGTTGTAGAATTTCAGATAGTCGTCGTAACTAAAGTTTGTTCCGAGCAATGGGAGATTTTCCTCACTGATGAGAACAGGACGGGCACCTGCACTGTATTTTCGTATGTCGGATCCGTCGAAGAGCTGACGGGCATAGATAAGCGCCTCGTCGTAATTGCGGAATCCGCTTACTTTCATGCGATGCAGACCGCCGACATCTTCTATCTGGATATCAAAGTCACGCACGAGATAACTGGAGAAATTATATCGGGCCAGTTCAAAAAGCAACTTGTTTTCCTGTACCGAGTCCGGATTATAGACAAGTAGGAAAAGGAAGTTGGTGTTGCGTTCATTGCTGAATTTCCTTGCCTGGATGGAGTCGCTGTCAGCCATGACCTCCGTACGTCGTTGCCAAATATCGCCGAAGTCGAAAGAGCCTCCTTGCAGGTGACGTCCTTCCTTCACCCCATTCAAAATCATGCCAGCCATCTCGGCCACATCACTCTGTGGATAATCTTTCACCACCTTTGACATGGCATTCACGCAAGCTGAGGTATTACCTTGGTTAAGCTGGTTTAATCCTCCGATGAAGATAAACTTGTCTCTATTGGCACCCATTGGGAAACGTTTCTCCGATACTTGTGCGTTAGCTTCCACCTCGTTATATCTGCCGGCCTTGAATGCCTCGTAGGTTGCTGCATAGAGTGAGTCCTCCATGTGGGTGCCAATTCGGGCGTTTTCGGCGTAATTGGGATCACTGAGCAAGATTGTCCACTGATTGTCGGGATATTCCGTTTTCAGTTTTGTGATGTAGCTGTTGGCGATGGCCATCTCTCCTTTGCGGGCATAGAGCAGATAGAGATGATAGTAAACATCAGCCATATTCTTGTACTGAGGATATTCGTCGGTGATACGACGCAAGGACTTCTCGGCCAGACGCAGGTTGTCCAGTTTGTCCTTGAAGATAACACCACTATGATAGAGCCCGTCCGTGAGTATCTGATTGCTTGCCTCGATCTGTTCTGCAGTGAACGGTATTTGTTTGAGGTAGTATTCTCGTTTGTGAGGATCATTTACGGCACTGTCCGGGCGTGTCATAGACGTATCTGAAGCAGACTGAGAAAGTTCAAGAGAGTCCTCTTGTTCAAGAGCCTCTTCATCGGTAAGGTCCCCGCCTGCCACTACGGTCTTGTTGCTTCGCTGCCAGTCGTCCTGGTTCTCGCGCTTGCCCCACTGGCGTTCAAACAGACTCTTTCCCTGTTGCACAGCAATGGGATTGTAGAAATACCACACACCCGTCTGCTGACTGCCAGTCTGATTCTGTGTGCCACCCGTTGCATTGGGATTACCTACAGCAGCATTTTGTCGCATGTTCTGTTGGGCGATGGAGTCAGCCTTCTTATTGCGCTCTTCCTTCTCTTTTTTCTTCAGTGCCTCTATGACCCGGTCTATGGCAGCATTTCGGTCTTTCTCGCTCATCTTTGCCAATGTCTGCAAGGAGTCCTGCAGATGAACGGCTTCCGTATAGGGTACAAGTTCGTCAAGTATCTTGGAACGATTGGAGAGCCGCTCATAGTCCTTCCGCTCCTTGTCAAGCAGTCCGATAGCCGTATTATAACAACGACGGGCGTTGCTGAAGTCCTCGCGAAGCCAATAGAGGTCGCCGAGCTTCAGCAAGAGTACACCCTTTTCTATTCCGTTGCGGGTGCCCTTTTTGTTGCCCTCCTCATAACTCCGTATGGCGTTGAGGGTATCCTTCTGGGCGAGATAGGCGTTGCCCATTGCATAATATACCTGGTCCAGATAGTCCTTGTTGTTGTCAGAGGCTGCCAGTCGCTTCAGTTTCTTAATCATTTTGCCGCTCTCTTGATGCGCCATCACCTCTGTCATGGCAATGCGGGCGTTGAACTCCAACTGATAGGGAGGGTTCATCCTGACAACATGGCGGAAAGCACTTACAGCCTCTGTGTTATGACCCAAAGCGGCTTCCAACTGTCCGAGCAGATAATACTCACGGGCCTTTTGCTTACGCCGCATTTCATGCTTTATCACTTTGCGCAGGTATTCAACCGCCTTGGCATAGTCACCTGTATGGATGTAATAGTCAGCATAGGCATAGTCCCATTCCTTACGTGCTTTCCAGTGAATGGAGTCACGCTGCATATTGCGTATCACATCCTCGGCGTCATACCGCATGTCATTTTCTATATAGGCTTTCACAAGCCAGGCGCGTGCTTTGCCGTAGATTGCGGGTTGGGTAGCGTAGAGACGGCTCATGTAAGAGAACGTAGAAATAGCGCCATCAAAGTCACCTTCATGAAACTGTGCACGTCCCATCAGCATCCACGCCTTCCACAGGAAAGGGTTGTACTCTCTGCGATTGAGCCATTCGATGTCCTCAGGCGTTTTTCTTCTATTTTTGTTCCAAACCGGTTTCCGTTTGATGCTGTGCAGCTTGATTGCTTTTTGTGCTTTTTCGATGGCCCGGTCGAAATTTGCCTTTCCCAGATTCCTGCTGTTTTTATTGCCGACGGTGTAGAGCGGTATCATCTCTGTAAAATTGTCCACGTTGCCTTGCTCCTTTTCCAACGAGCCTTCAATGTAAGCCTGCGAACCGTTGTAATAGACATTGTAACGGGTGTTGAAAGCCTGCCACCATCGAGTACGTGCATTGTTTTTATCGGTGGAGCAACCTGTCAGAATGGCCAAGAACAGAAAGATTAGAATATGTATGTATGTATTCTTGTTCAACGTGAAATTTTAGTTAAGACTTTAATGTATTTCTAACGACGCGAGGCACAATTAGCATAATTTGCAAAAAGAATTCAAGCGTAAACGTGCGTGGCGATGAAAGTCATCCATTAGAATATCCGGGCTGTTTTCTTATTCTTTTGAAACGAAGAAAGATATACTTTAGTATTAATTTTCAAATGATTAACTTCTTTTGAGTTGCAACTTTAGAGTGCCGATTGACTTAGTAATGAGAAAGACAATAACACTGACGAAAATAATGGCGGCTCCGGAAGGAACATTGAGCCAATAAGAACCAAATAAGCCAATCAGACAGTCAATCCAGCCGATTAGAATACTGAATAACATGATGCGTTTAAAGTCGTATGTCAGAAGGTTGGCTGTCATTTGCGGGATGGTTAGAAGACTGATGGCCATAACAATGCCGACCAGACGTAAGACACTGACAATGGTGAGGGCTATGACCAGCATCATTCCGTACTCTATCAATTTAACAGGAAGATGCTGAGAACGAGCAAAAGTGCTGTCGAAGGCAACACTCAGTATCTGACGATAGAATAAAATAAACAGCAGACCTACAGCAATCACCAGTGCTCCAAGGAAACAGACGTCGGAAGTGGTTACGGTGAGAATGCTGCCGAAGAGATAAGAGGGGAGGTCAGGCATGAAGCCGGGAGTGAGAAAACTGAAAATAATGCCAATGCTCATGCCCAATGTCCAAAACATGGCAATGGCGGAATCTTCACGCACATCTCCACGACTGCTCATCCATTGTACTCCCAAAGCACTTGCAACAGCAAACACAACAGCACCTAATATGGGATTGAGACCAAAGAAGATACCTAAGCCTATTCCTCCGAAGGAAGCATGAGTGATTCCTCCGCTGATAAATACGAGTCGACGTGTCACGATATAGGTGCCTACCATGCCACAGAGAATGCTGGCAAGTAGTGAACCCAAGATGGCATTTTGGAAGAAAGTGTAGCTGAGAATCATGCTAAAGCAATAAATTCGTCCTTCAACTGGTCGGGCAGATTGATGCCCCTTAGTGTCAAACTGCGTCCCCAAGGCTTCACTTCATCAGGTTTCAGGGTGTAGAGTACCTCAGAAAACTGCTCTATCTCGGCATCAGAGTACTGATCTGAAGGACGCCCCTTGTAAGTGTCGAGTTCTTCGTCGTCGAAATACTCGATGTCTTTGGTGGCGGCTTCCATCATGCACACCTGCTCGCAGTTGGGATCAATCCCATTGCA
>JBMNUW010000151.1:0-7313 GCA_050946475.1 Prevotella sp. | reverse complement strand
TGCTCAATTGTGCTCCATATACAGAAAAAGCCAACCTAACTGCTAGGGGTGTAACAATGCATCGTATAAGCAGGACTATGCTGGGAAATTTCTATATTCCTGTTCCATCTTTATCTGAGCAGCAATCAATAGCGTCATTCCTTGATGCCAAGACGAAGCCGATTGATGCTATCATTTCCAAGCGTGAGAAGCAGATAGAATTACTTGAAGAAATGAAGTCTGCCATTATCAGCCGTGCTGTCACCAAAGGACTTAACCCTGATGCCAAGATGAAAGATAGTGGGATTGACTGGATTGGAGAAGTGCCAGAAGGATGGTCGATAATTAAAACATCATTATTATTTAAGCTTATTGGAAGTGGCACAACTCCACCTAAAAATGGAATGAACTATGCTGAAGAAGGTTTGCATTGGTTACAAACGGGCGATCTAAATGATGGCTATATTTCTGATACTTCCAAATATATTACAGAATCAGCAGTTGAAGATAACAGTTCATTGACATTATTTCCTAAGGGAAGTTTGGTTATCGCTATGTATGGAGCTACAATTGGAAAGATTGGAATACTTGATGTTGATAGTTATACAAACCAAGCTTGTTGTGTTCTTGGAAAAGGGAAAGGGATTAATATAAAATATTCTTTCTATGCTTATAAGGCAGGTAAGACGGCTCTTATTAATGAGTCTCGTGGTGGAGGACAACCGAATATAAGCCAAGACATTATTCGATATTTCAAAATACCTGTACCATCATTAGAAGAGCAGCGCGCCATCGCTTCTTACCTCGACACCGAAACCTCCAAGATTGATGCCCGCATAGCTAAACGCCGACGGCAGATAGAACTTCTCCAAGAATATAAACAAGCCCTCATCACGGATGCCGTAACAGGGAAAATCGATGTGAGGGAATTTAATTCATAACAATGCAGAATCCCTGCATAGTTAATATTTACCTTTGAACCAGAAACTAAAAAAATGTTTTGATATGAGCAACATTCTTAATGAAACCACATTTGAGGAGCACATTGCCGAGCAGTTGGCCGGCAGCGACCTATACAATCAGCGTAGCAGCCACGATTTCGATATCGAGAACCTCTGCGACTGTGAAATGCTTGAAAAGTTCCTTCGTCAGCAACCTGCTGCATGGGAGATGCTGGAACGCTCGTTCCCTGGAAGAGAAACCGTAAAAGTGGTCGAGGAGATTAACCGCCAGCTCAACCGTGGCGAGAGTATGCTTACTTTGTTCCGTAAAGGGTTCAAGATAAAAGGCAAGCCCATCAAGTTTGCCCAGTCCAAGCCAATATTAGCCGGTACAGACAGCGAGGCGTATAAGCTCTATCGTGCCAATAGGTTCAGCGTTGTCCGCCAGATGCGCTATAGCACGGCAAGCACCGATCGTGGCAACGAACTGGATATGTGCATCCTACTTAACGGACTGCCTCTGTTCACCTTCGAGCTGAAGAATGAGGGGACGGGACAAAACTATACCAACGGCATCTATCAGTATCGGTACGACCGCAACCCGGAGAATCGGATGCTGAAGCACTGTCTGGTTCACTTCGTGATGGATAATAACTATGTGTTTATGACCACCAAGCTGGAAGGCGCGGAAACAAAGTTCCTGCCCTTTAATCAGGACAGCGTGAATCCGCCCATCGAAGGTGAATATCCTGTGGCCTATATGTGGCAAAACATACTTCAGGCCGACAGCATACTGGACTTGATCGAGAACTTCATCAAACGATGCAATGATGAAGACGGGAAGCCCGTGGTGTTTTTCCCCCGTTTCCACCAGCTTCGTGCCGTAAGGAAGCTCCGCAGGAAAGTGCGTAAGGAGGGGCCCGGACATAACTATCTTGTGTGGCACTCGGCCGGTTCGGGTAAGACCAAGACCATGGCTTGGCTGGCTCACCAGCTGGCGAATATGACAAACCCTGACCTTAGCCCGATTTTCGACAGCATCATCATGGTGACCGACCGCATTGTGCTGAACCGTAATATGGCAGACGATGTGGTCAGCTTCGAGGACGTAGTGGGTACGGTTAAGGATGTGCGACGCGGAAGTAAGAACCTTGCCACGGCTATCGACGAAGGTCATCGTATTATCATCAGTACCGTGCAGAAGTTCGCCTATGCCTTGAAGACTCTGAAGCGTGAGAAACATCGCAAATATGCCATCATCGTGGACGAGGCGCATACTGCCATCGGCAACGAGAGTGCCAAGGACCTGGTGAACGCACTGAGCACCGACGAAGACCTCAAGAACATTCCGGACTTCAACCCCGACGAGTTTGAGGACGAGATGGACGCTTTCATGGCCTATCAGCAAATCATGCGCCGCTCTATGCACCACATGAGCTACTTTGCCTTTACGGCCACGCCCAAGGATAAGACTTTCGTGCTTTATGGTGACGAGAATCATAAGGAGCACGACCTATATTCGATGAAGCAGGCTATTGACGAGAAGTTTATCCTTGACGTGCTGCAAAACTATGTGTCCTATCAGACGATGTTCGAGCTTATAGAGACCACCACTGACCCGGAGGAAAAGAAAAAGCTCTTTGAAAAAAAGAAGTCGCTGACTCTCATCTATGGCGAGCTGAACAAGAACTCCTACATCATGCTGCGAAAGGCAACGATGATCGTGGACCACTTTATGAAGCATACCATCGGTAAGATTGGCGGCGAAGCCAAGGCCATGGTGGTGTGTGACTCACGTCGCGCGGCCGCCGACTTCAAGCGTATCATAGATAAGGTGATCCAGCAGAACTATAACGGCGTGATTAAGACTTTGGTGGCTTTCTCCGGTGAGGTGGAAGACAGTCATGGCCGTAAATGCACAGAAGCCAATATGAATGACGACAACGTGCATGACGACGGCATACGCATCAAGTTCAAGGAGAGGGACTATAAGATACTGATTGTAGCCAACAAGTTTCAGACAGGCTTTGACCAGCCGTTGCTCCACACGATGTTTGTTGACCGTACACTTGGCGGCATACAATGCATTCAGACACTGAGTCGCCTGAACCGCTGCTGTTCGGGCAAGGAAGACACCATGGTGATTGACTTCCGTAACAATCCGGAAGACGTGAAGAACGCCTTTCAGCGTTACTACACCGACATAGAACTGCTTGGAGAGGTGGACACGCAGCGCATGTACACAATGATGGACGATGTGAACCGTTGGCGGGTATTCAGCGAGGATGATGTAAACCGTGTTGTGACGATGCTTCAAAAGAAAGAGACAGCCGTGGGCGTGCCTTCGTTTTTGAAGACGATTGTGACGGAGCGTGTGATTCCAATGAACGATGAAGAAAAAGACCGCTACCGTAAATACGTCAATCGTTACGTGCGTCAGTATGGCTTTATGGCACAGCTGATGGATTTTGTCGACCCTGATCTGGAGAAGTTCTATGTCTTCTGCAAGGTGTTCTATAAATATCTGCCCTATACCAAGGAGACCTTACCAATGGAGATTCTCGACAGGATAGACCTCGACAAGCTCCGCATTCAGCTGAAGTTTGACGGACAGTTGGAGTTGGAGGATGAGGAACAGGAGATGACATCGAGCCGTATAGGCGAAGTGGGACAAAAGCAGGAGGACGAGAAGAAAACGATAGCGGAGATTCTTGATATTGCCAACAGTCCGTTCCAAGACTTGCTCAATGAGAACGATAAGATCCTGAAGCAGATTTGGGTAGACATCCTTCAGGATTCAGAGGTGACCGATGCTTTCTCTGCCGGGAATTCATACGATGCATTGATGGCACTCGTCAAGGAGAAATTCGACCAGAAGGTGGCCGACCAGATAGAGAAGTATTACAACTTCCAAGAAGAACTGGAGAAAAACCAGTCGTTCTCGATGATGCTTATCCGCAAGTTTGTGGATGCACTGGCTATGAGAAGCCGCAAGGCTATTAACCTGCCGTACGTGGAAAGCGAATTGAAGGACGCAATCATTGCCAGCCTCGGTCAGGAGTTTGTAGACGTATGCAGCCGCATGCGCTCATTTGACGAATTTGTGGATGTGTTCTTCGCGGTGTTGAACCGTAGCAGTATTCCTTCTCTCGATGGTGCCGACGGAATCATCAAGAACGCATTGAACAATATCTATTGTAACGACAATTTACAGAGTGTCAACAAACTGACCTATTTCAACAGCCTGCTGTCAAAATATGAGAGCTACCTGAAAAAGCTTTACTATCTCTGTCATGGTGAGGAAGTGCCAACTGCTACGGGTTCTACAGAAAATTCAACATTGGTCAATGCCATTCATGGATTTGCATGTCTCTGGAATCTCAGGTATGCGACGACCGCAGAGGGCAAGCGTTTCAGCGGGTATCTTGATATGGTGCGTCAGTGGCGTAACGATGAAGCCCACCGATCTCCTATCACGACAGACGAAGAGGTGACAGCTGCGATCAAAATTCTTGTGTCTATGTACTTATTCGTGACAGGAAACTCGATTACAGACTTAGAAATGCAGGAGGACTTTGACGCACTGTCCAGCGGGGCACAATCTGCTTCCTATGTGCAAGGCTATGAAGCGTTCGAGGAACATGGCTATGGTATTGCGGCAGAGCCCGGGCCAGATGTAAAGTAATCAATAAGCATGGAATCAACAAAGCAAATATGGCAACTAACAAGAATGCACAGATAAGATACCGGGCACTTGACAGATGTCTTAGTAATTGGAGTCGTCGGTATTACATTGACGACTTAGTGAAAGCCTGCAATGATGCTCTTTATCTTTACAATGGTCAGGGGAAGAAAGAGGATGGCGTGAAAAAACGTCAGGTACAAGAGGACTTGAAGTTTATGGAAAGTGAGGAAGGCTACAGAATGGTAATCGACGCTATACGTGACGGTCACAAAAAATACTATCGCTACCATCATCGCAATGACTCTATCAGTGAGCGTCCTTTCAATCAGGAGGAGCAGAACATCGTATCCGATGCCCTGATGTTGCTCAAACGGTTTGAGGGCGTTCCCCAGTTTGATTGGTTGAAGGATATTGACAAGAAACTGTATTCTACCAGTCAACTTGGAAAGGATGTGCACTCTGTAGTCAGTTTTCAACACAACCCTTACTTAAAAGGAATGGACGAGGACTACTATAAGCAAGTTTTCGATGCCATTGTCAATAAACAGGCTCTGGAGATTTGTTACCATCCATTTGGTCAAGAGCCCAAAGAGTTGGCTGTAAGTCCTTATCATCTGAAGCAATATAATAACAGGTGGTTTCTCATCGGCAAGCAGGGTAGCTATGATGGGTTGACCAACTATGCCATAGACCGAATTGCCGGCATCAGGGAACTTGGACGCAGGAAGTTTGAGCCATTGGATGAGGATTTCGACTTTGATGAATTCTTTGAAGATGTGGTTGGCGTATCTGTTGAGGACGTTCCGGTAGAGGATGTGGTTATCTATGCCAACGAGAAGGCTTTCAACTATATCTTCACAAAACCTCTGCATGAGTCTCAAGTGACGAAACGTGAACTGTTGCCAGACGGAAGGAGGGAAATCGACCTGAAGGTGAAAGACAACTATGAACTCAGAGCCCTGCTTCGTTCCTTTGGTAGTCAGATAGAAGTGATTAAACCTGAATCTCTCAGGAACAAGATGAAGGAAAATGCCTTGGCTCTAAGTAAAATGTATGGTGATAAAGACTAATTCACAACAATGCAGCATGGCTGCACAGTTGATGTTTATCTTTGCTTTGGATAATAAAAAATGGAACGCTTATGAAAACCTTATCTGTAAGACAACCTTGGGCTACGCTTTTAGTGAGTGGCATTAAAGACGTTGAAAACCGCACGTGGGCACCGAACTATAAGGGGCGCATTCTGATACACGCCTCTTCCGCCAAGATACCAAAGAATTTTGCCGCCACCGGCATCTTTGAACAGATGAACGCCATTGAGAACGAACAGCTGTTTGGCAACATACCTGGCTATGACGAGATGGACTATTCTACCATTCTCGGCTATGTTACCATAGATGGTGATATCAATGATTCTACCTCCATCTGGGCAGACCCCGTAGAACATCAATGGCAAATTAAAGACGCCTACATTTTCGACGAGCCTATCCACGGCGTGAAGGGGAAGCTCAACCTTTTTGACACGCCAGAGATAGACGAGAGACATCTTCCACTGGCATACAAACTGGGACGTCGTCGACCACAATTAGAAGGACCCCGCCTGATATTGCCCATCACTGACGAAGACATGGAAGGCGTGCTCGACAGTGGACAAATCAACATCGGTGCATCGGAAGAAATCATGGACCTTGTGGAAAAACCATTGGAAGAACAAAAAGAAGGAGAATATGCCTTCAAGCCCATCAGCACCATTCGATTTGAGACTCCGACTCGAAAAATGACCTTTGCTATTGAGCAGATAGCTTACCAGAACTGGTTATTTGAAGATGGTACAATAAGGAAAATGATTAACTGGAACATGGAGGAAATAGAATACTATGACTTGATGATTCAGGTGAAAGATGGTTTACTTGACGACTAAAAATATCAAGAGATATGACTACTACCTATTTGAACGAAAGAATTTTTGAAGAACATATTGCAGCGTGCCTCTCAGCAAGTGAACTGTATAACCGGTGTCAAAGCAACGATTTCGATATTGGTCGGCATTGTGACATGGAAATGCCTGAGCATTTTCTGCGTCTTCAACTTGCCGTATGGAATGTTAAATTTCTATTTCCCAGAAAGGAAAACGGATACGGCGGTAGGATTATTACTGCATTGGAGATAAATGACTATTAATCAAAGTTTTCTATAATTTTTAAAGGAATCATGGAGCACACGACACTTAACCACATCATAGAAAGAAATGGAGGGAAAATCAAATTCCCTCTATGGAAACTTCATATTCGAGATAATGAATATAATGCGTTAAAAGCAAGCTTAAAGGACGCTTACAACGAGTTTTGTTTAGAATACTATTATAAAGAAGCAGCTATCTTCTATGCAGAATGGTGGCGTAGAGAGTATAATGGTGGTGTCCCAAGTAAAGAAAGAGTGGCGCAAGCTGCCAACGTGGATGATTCTGAGTTGTTATTTAACTTGGCAAAGCAGGCTATGCGGGAGTGGAAATGCAAAGTATATGGCGTGAATCGCCATCTGTACTTCTACTCTTTGCTATTGCAAGGAGGTTTGCCCATGAAACATATACAAAGTTCATGGGGCAAGTACACCGACTTTCTCGAGCATGCCATGATGGAGCTTGTAAGCAAAGGAGTGTCAAATTGGGATGACACGTCTGTATTTGAGTGTTTGGATTGCGTTAAATA
>JBMNUW010000150.1:0-7480 GCA_050946475.1 Prevotella sp. | reverse complement strand
ATGATTGGATATAATAACTGTATATTTAAGATTTAGCAAATAAAAAAGGAACAGGGAAGTACCCTATTCCTTTATATGCGGAAAGTGAGGGATTCAAACCCCCGATACCCAAAAATGGGTATACCGGATTTCGAGTCCGGCGCATTCGATCACTCTGCCAACTTTCCATAGCGGCTGCAAAATTAAGAAAAACATCGCTAACCAAAGAATTTTAAATGGGAAACTGCTTTCTGATTAACAATTATTAATTATCCGTCTCCAACACAATACAGTGTCGTTTCTTGGTTGTTACTTTATGAAATAACGATTTCCTTGAATTGTATTTTTCTCAATCTACTAAGAATCTCTCGCTTGCAGCCTGACCTAATAACACTATCCGATTACCACTGCCGTACCGCTTACAGCAACCATAATCATGGAACTACCCTGACCTATAGTTTCGTAGTCAATGTCAATTCCTACAATTGCATTAGCCCCCATTTGAGCAGCACGCCTGCTCATTTCTTGCAGGGAGGTATCTTTGGCCTCTCGCAAGACACTTTCATAACTACTACTTCTACCACCCACCACATCTCGGATGCCGGCAAAGAAGTCTTTCACAATGTTGGCACCAATGATTGTCTCACCAGTCACCACACCCTTATACTCTAAAATCGAATGACCCTCAAGGGTCGGAGTTGTACTTAAAATCATAATCTATACATTTTTGTTATCAATGACTAAGACGGACCGGCGGAATAAAAAGTTGCATTAACATGCGATTTTATACCCTTACAACAAAATTTTCAATGCAACAAGAAGACTTAGTATCTAAATTACAAAAATCCCTGTTGTTTGAGTGCCGCAATCAAACCTTCACTCATTGCTTCATTATCTTTTTTAGTATATCTGATGTCCGTAAATATCTGAGCTAACGTTTCTTTATGATTTATTTTCACAAAGTTCTGATTTTCTGGTAAAGATTCTTTCTCCTTATAGAGGTCATCAATGCGCTCACGCGAATAGTCATTATAGGTTTCGTGGTGCACAATGGCTCGCAAAGGCAGTCTGTCGCTCAATGCCGGTTGTTCATCAGGCCAGCCAAGTGTAATGGTCGCTACGGGGAAAACCAGACGAGGCAAACGAAGAATCTCGATAATCTGTTGAGGCTGATAGACAGTTGTACCAAGGAAGCATGTACCAAGACCTTCCTCTTCAGCTAGATTGCAAAACGTCTGACAATATAATAATGTATCAGTAGCCGCATTGAGAAAAGAAAGGAAATTGTCATATCCGGGCTTGGCATTTCTGTATTCTGCCCAAAGGGTTGTACGACGGAAATCGGCACAGAACGTAAGCACTACCGGAGCATTCTCCACCATTGGCTGATTGAAGTGTGCTGGACTCAACTGATGCTTTTTCTCAGGAGAGGTAGTTACAACGACAGAATAGAGCTGCAGATTTCCCATTGTCGGTGTACGCTCTGCAAGTTGTAATAACCGATCAATCAATTCTGGTTTCACAGGTTCAGACCGATACTTACGGATAGTTTTACGTGTACTAATGTTCTTCATAATTGGTAAACTTTATGTGTTGCAAAGATAGGTAAAATTTCAAAAAAAGAAAACTTTTATCCAATATTTATCCCCAAAAGTTTCCCAATTAATAATAAGTTTATTATTTTTGCAGCGTTCTTTCAGAACCTTCTGAGGGCACCATAAAATTCCTCCTGCATTATTGTTGGTCCACAAGGGTTGTGCTCTCAGAAACATCAAGAGATTACAATTATTGATCAAAGACAACCATAGTAAAATGGACAATTCTAAAACCTATTCTTTCGAAGAGGCCTACGAGGCTTCGCTAAAATATTTCGAAGGCGATGAACTGGCTGCCAGAGTATGGGTAAACAAGTATGCCTTGAAAGACAGCTTCGGTCACATCTTCGAGAAGTCTCCCGAAGACATGCATTGGCGAATCGCAAACGAGATTGCTCGCATCGAACAAAAGTACAAGAATCCTCTCCAAGTTCAGGAGATTTTCGATTTGCTCGACCATTTTCGTTACATCATTCCTGCCGGCAGTCCCATGACGGGTATAGGCAACCACTTCCAAGTTGCCTCTCTTAGCAACTGCTTTGTCATAGGTCTCGATGGTGATGCCGATTCCTATGGAGCAATCATGAAAATTGACGAGGAACAAGTGCAACTCATGAAAAGACGTGGCGGCGTAGGTCATGACCTCAGTCAGCTGCGTCCTAAAGGAAGTCCTGTCAACAATTCCGCTCTTACTTCCACCGGTCTCGTACCTTTCATGGAACGTTATAGCAACTCCACTCGCGAGGTGGCACAGGACGGACGTCGTGGAGCCTTGATGTTGTCCGTTAGCATTAAACACCCTGACTCCGAGGCCTTCATAGATGCCAAAATGACTGAAGGTAAGGTAACCGGTGCCAATGTCAGTGTTAAAATAGACGACGCTTTCATGGAGGCTGCCATCAATGACAAGCCTTATGTACAACAGTTCCCGGTTGACAGCGACCATCCTACAGTTACTAAGGAAATCTCCGCCCGTAAGCTTTGGGAGAAAATCGTACACAATGCATGGAAGAGTGCAGAACCCGGCGTTCTGTTCTGGGATACCATTATTCGTGAAAGCATTCCCGACTGTTATGCCGATCAGGGATTCCGCACTGTTTCCACAAACCCTTGTGGCGAAATACCACTCTGCCCCTACGATTCCTGCCGTCTGTTAAGCATCAATCTGTATAGTTATGTGGAGCATCCTTTCACGAAGGAAGCACATTTCAACTTCGACAAGTTCAAGAAACATGTCGCCGTAGCTCAGCGCATCATGGACGACATCGTAGATCTCGAAATGGAGAAAATTGACTTAATTCTCGAGAAAATCAACAAGGATCCTCAAACCGACGAGGTAAAAGCTACAGAACGGCATCTTTGGGAGAAAATCAAGAGGAAGAGTGGCATAGGACGCCGTACTGGCGTTGGTATCACAGCAGAAGGTGATATGTTGGCTGCCATGGGCTTACGTTACGGAACTCAAGAGGCTACGGACTTTGCTGTGGAAGTTCAACGCACCTTAGCCCTGAACGCATACCGTTCATCCGTTACGCTTGCCAAGGAGCGCGGAGCCTTCGAAATCTACGATGCTGACAAAGAGAAAAACAATCCCTTTATCAATCGTATTAAGGAAGCTGACCCACAGCTCTATGAAGACATGGCGAAATATGGACGCCGCAACATCGCCTGTCTGACCATAGCCCCCACCGGTACCACGTCACTGATGACACAGACCACGAGTGGCATCGAACCGGTCTTCATGCCGGTTTACAAACGTCGTCGCAAGGTTAATCCAAATGATGCAGAGGTACACGTGGACTATGTGGACGAAGTTGGCGACTCTTTCGAAGAATACATTGTTTATCATCGCAAGTTCCTGGAATGGATGCGCATCAATGGCTATGACACAGAGAAAAAGTACTCACAAGAGGAAATTGACCAGCTTGTAGCCCGTTCGCCATATTATAAAGCTACAGCCAATGATGTAGACTGGCTCATGAAAGTTAAGATGCAGGGTGCTATCCAGAAATGGGTAGACCACAGTATATCCGTTACTGTCAACCTGCCTAATAATGTCGACGAAGCACTTGTCAACAAACTATATGTTGAAGCATGGCGCTCAGGCTGTAAGGGCTGTACCATTTATCGCGACGGCAGCAGGTCGGGTGTGATGATAGCAGTGCCTAAAAAAGATCAGAAAAAGACCGAGAAAGAAATTCAGGCAGAAAAAGAGGCTGCTCTAATTCGTCCGAAAGTCATAGAGGTGCGCCCCAAAGAACTCGAGTGCGATGTGGTACGCTTCCAAAACAACCGGGAAAAATGGGTAGCATTCGTAGGACTGCTCGACGGATATCCTTACGAGATTTTCACCGGTCTGCAAGACGACGACGAAGGCATAGTGCTTCCCAAGACCGTAACGAAGGGTAAAATCATCAAACAGACCAACGAGGACGGTTCACATCGCTATGACTTCCAGTTCGAGAACAAACGTGGCTACAAGACCACTGTAGAAGGACTGAGCGAAAAGTTCAATCCGGAGTACTGGAACTATGCCAAGCTCATTTCAGGTGTGTTGCGCTACAGAATGCCTATCGACCATGTCATCAAGCTCGTCAGCTCGCTGCAACTGAAGGACGAAAGTATCAACACATGGAAGAATGGCGTTGTACGTGCTCTGAAAAAGTATATTGTCGACGGCACGAAGGCTACCGGCCAGAAGTGTCCCGTCTGCGGAGAGGAAACCCTTGTCTATCAAGAGGGCTGTCTTATCTGCACGAACTGCGGTGCCAGCCGTTGCGGTTGATAGCCTGAAGGATACTCTTTCAAGAGAGAGCCTCCGCCCTCTTTGTAAAAATATAAAAAGGGAGGCGAAGAATTCTTCGCCTCCCTTTTTATGATATATACTCGACTACAACAAAGACATACTGTATTTCACGCAACTACATTAATATGTTCACTTCAGGCATCTATATTATATAATATTGTATGATTCAGTGCTTCCGTCATTCATCACATTCTAAACCACCAGAAATAATATCAAAATATGCTCCAGTCTCAGAGTTTTATAGTTCTCTCCCACATTCACTTTCATGCTTTTCACGGCGTACTGTCTCAAGAGCGCATCGTTGGTAACGATTACGACCTGAGCCTCCGTATCGGCTACAACATCGAGCCCGCCGCAAAGTCAGACGACGTAAACAAGACTATTAACTATGCAGATGTCTATCACTTTGTAGCTGAGGAAATGACCGAGCCTTGCAATCTCCTTGAGACCGTTGCCAACAATATCTGTCAAGGCATTCTCAACAGATGGCCAGATGCTCTCTCTGTAGACCTCACTATTCTGAAGACCAATCCTCCCATAGGGGCTGACTGTGAGGGGGCCGGTGTAGAATTACATTTAATAAATAATAAAACTCAGCACGGGTAAATGGTTTTCACGTATTATTTCATTAATTTTGCAAAAGTATTGAATTCCAAGAATGAAGTAATGAATATAGCATGAAAAAAGCTCTTTTTTCAATTTTCATTATGCTCTTCATGAGCTGTCCGCAGCTATTTGCTGCCGGACAATTCACCCTTGTCATCGATGCAGGCCATGGCGGACACGATCACGGTGCTCCAGGTGCCATCTCCGAGGAAAAGAATCTTACCCTAAAATATGCCCTTGCATTCGGCAAACTCGTTGAGGCAAATTGCCCCGATGTTAAGGTAGTCTACACCCGTAAGACGGATGTCTTCATTCCATTACACCAGCGAGCTGACATTGCAAACAATGCCAAGGCAAATCTCTTCATATCAATCCATATCAACGCCCTCGACGGCATCCACACCGCTCACGGTTTTCAAAGCTATACACTCGGACGCGGTGAGCATACAGGTGACAAGGGCATCCGCCAAAACCTTGAGGTTGCAAAGCGCGAAAACTCTGTTATCTTTCTAGAGAAAGACTACAAGAAAATCTATAAAGGCCTGGACATGAACTCTGCTGAAGGTGACATTATGTTTGAGTTCATTGCCGACAAGAACAGGGAACGTAGTGTACAACTTTCTCGTCTTATGCAACAAGAAGTCTGTGCAGCTACAGGCAGGCAGAATGGTGGAGCCCATCAAAACAATCTCGCAGTTCTCCGCCTCACATCCATGCCGGCAATTCTTCTTGAGCTCGGCTTCATCTCAACGCCCGACGAAGAGCAGTTTCTTAACTCTGATCAGGCGCTAGAAGCCTATACGAAAGGCATTTACAATGCTTTCATTAAATACAAGAATAAATACGACGACAATATTAATGTCCCCTATCGCACCAGCAGTTCCGACAGGTCTGGAGAAGTTCTACCTGTATCTCCGCCCAAAAACAACGTGTCTTCTTCAGTAAACTTGCAGAAGAAAGATTCTGGTAATTTGGAGAAGAACGAGGAAAACTCGGCAACCAGATACCGGAAGGAGAATAACAGGACAAAGTCTAAGAACAAGAGCCGTCAGAATCGAAATGACGTGTCTTCTTCAAGAAAAGTCACAAGCAGCGAAAGGATTGACAATTCCCGCCCAGTATTCAAAATTCAAATTTTTGTCAGCAGTCAAGTTCTCAAAGATGGCGATCCTCGTCTGAAAGGACTTGAAAACTGCGAGAATTACAAGGAGGGGAACTTCCGAAAATATACCTACGGAGCCAGCAATAATTACAACGAGATATACCGTCTGCGCAAGCAGATTCTCGACAAGTTTCCTCAAGCATTCATCATAGCCTTCAAAAACGGAAAGAAGATGGACGTCAATGAGGCCATCAGAGAATTTAAATCAAATAGATAAAGCCAATGAAGTTTTTCACCAAAGAAGTAAAGATTGCCCTCGTGGCCATCGCAGGCATCGTCATCCTTTTTTTCGGACTGAACTTCCTGAAGGGTATGTCCTTGTTTTCCAATGACAACATTTATTACATTCGATTCAAGAATATCAGTGGTCTCTCCGCGTCAAATCCCATCTATGCAGACGGCTATCAAGTGGGAGTTGTCAAAGGCATTGACTACGACTATCAGAATAACGGCGATGTAGTTGTAAAATTTGCCGTCGACAATAACCTTCGCATTCCACGGGGTTCATCAGCCGAAATCGAGAGTGACTTGATGGGTAATGTTAAGATGAATCTTCTCATGTCCAACAATCCTCGTGAGCGCGTTGAACCTGGCGACACCCTACAGGGTGAAGTCAGTGCCGGGTTAATGGGCATGGTGGCCAGTATTATCCCCACTCTTCAACGCACCATAGGAAAAGTAGACAGTCTCCTGGACAACATGAATGCTCTCTTGGCAAATCCGGCTATTGCTCAATCGCTCAACAACGTACAGACCATAACAAGCGATCTCACCACCTCAACTCGCGAGCTCAACCAACTTCTTGCTCAGGCAAACGGTTCACTGCCTGGCATGATTCACAAAGCCAATGGTGTGCTCGACAACACCCAGCAGCTTACTGCCAACCTGGCCGCCGTTGACGTTCAGTCAACCATGACTAAAGTCAATGCCACCCTGGCCAACGTACAAGAATTCACAGACAAACTCAATAACAATCAAGGTTCACTCGGATTGCTGATGAACGATCCCGGACTTTACAACAACCTTAATGCAACAATGTCGAGCGCTGACTCGCTTCTCATTGATCTCAGGGCACATCCTAAGCGCTACGTCCACTTCTCGCTCTTCGGCAGAAAAGACAAGTAACGGAGCCTTATTCAGTTAATTCAGCACAAAGTGACTTTCTAAAGCCACATACTGCATTCACTCTATATTCCTTTCCTGGCTACTTTCCATATTGGACAGAGCCTGGAGGGGAATTTTTGTTTTCCAATCACAAATCACAACGTCGAATCAAACTAAATCAGTTCGGGTAAGCTTCTGACGAACAAGCCTTTACTAAAATCAAATTAT
>JBMNUW010000149.1:0-7539 GCA_050946475.1 Prevotella sp. | reverse complement strand
ACCTTTGATCCCGATAAGCACTATTTCCGCCCGATACCGCAGTCGTTCCTTGATGGAATCACTAACGCTGACGGTCAGAGCTTGAGTGATGAAGAAAAGGAGGCCATGCAGAATCCAGGATACTAATATGATTATTTGCAATCTATTATGGAATGCTCTGTCTTCAAAGAGGAATAGCATTCCCTGTCTGTAGTAACAGAATGAAAAGACTGCTGTCCGGACATAATCCGGACAGCAGCCTGATGTTTTTTATAATATGACCTCTATTTTTGTCTTGCTTTAGTTAATACCAAATGATAATAATTAACTCCTAATCTTTGATGCAACAGGTTTCAGTAACTGGTGCTGAGAATCAAAAAATCACAATATGAAGTCAATGCTATACAAAAACAACAAAAAAATTATTCTTTTAGCGGCTCTGGCTATGGGAGTGACCTTCCCGGTAAGAGCTCAGCAATGGCCTGATGAACGGCCTGAAGCGCGTCCCGGCTTACGATGGTGGTGGCCGGGTTCAGCCGTGGATACTACCAACCTTAGATGGAACCTTGAACAATATGCCCGTAGCGGAGCTGGTGCAGTAGAGATAACACCTATCTACGGAGTGCAAGGCAACGACCGTAATGACATTCCTTATCTCTCCGACCAATGGATGAAGATGTTGCAGTTCACCGAGGATGCCGCTCGACAAGACAACATTGAGGTAGATATGGCTACCGGTACGGGCTGGCCTTTTGGCGGCCCCTGGGTGCCCATTGAGGAAAGTGCCTCACAGATGGTTATCGTCGATACGACGGTTACGACCCGCCGTCTTAAAAATTTCCAGCTGTCGTTACCCCAGAAGAAGCGCAACAACACTTCCTTCGTGGTGCTCATGGCTTTCGATGCAAACCACAAATCCGTACAGATTCCCACTGAGGATATTCAAATTCTTCCCGACGGTATTTCCGTCAATACACGGCTGCCCCAAAAGACCAGCTGGCGCATCATCGCCCTCTTCCAGCATCGCGGTGTGATGAAAGTGAAACGGCCGGCACCGGGTGGTGAAGGCTGGGTCATCGACCACTTTGACAAGCAGGCCGTCACCCATTATCTACAACATATTGAACAGGCCTTCGAGAGGACTGGTACCCCTTATCCGCATACCTTCTTCAACGATTCGTATGAAGTGTCGGAAGGTGACTACACCCCTACGCTCTTTACTGAATTTGAGCAGCGCCGCGGCTATTCTCTCCTCAGCGTATTCGACCGTTTCGTAGACGGTGACCCCGATATCATGGCCGACTATCGCGAAACTCTCGGCGACCTGCTACTCACCAACTTTACCCGCACCTGGACCGACTGGGCACACAAGCATGGTGCCATCACGCGCAATCAGGCGCACGGTTCACCTGCCAACCTCATCGACTGCTATGCCGCCGTGGATATTCCCGAAATAGAGGGATTCGGACTTACTGAGTTCGGCATCAAGGGACTGCGTCGCGACCCCGGTTTCACTCGGAAGAACTTTTCCGACCTTTCCATGCTGAAATATGCTCCTTCGGCAGCACATATCACGGGTAAGCCCTTCACCTCGAGTGAGACTTTCACCTGGCTCACAGAGCACTTCCGCACCTCGCTCTCGCAGATGAAGCCAGACCTTGACCTGATGTTCTGTGCCGGAGTGAACCATGTCTTCTTCCACGGCACCTGCTATTCGCCCAAGGATGCTCCCTGGCCGGGATGGAAATTCTACGCCTCTGTGGACATGAGCCCCACTAACTCCATCTGGCGTGACGCACCCGGTCTCATGAATTATATCACTCGCTGTCAGAGTTTCCTGCAATGGGGTCAGCCCGATAACGACTTCCTCTGTTATCTTCCCGTGCGCGATATGTGGCACAAACACACGGACAATCGACTCATGCAGTTCTCCATTCATCTCATGGGCGACCTCGCGCCGGAGTTTGTGCAGACAGTCAACAAGATTGAAGCTGCCGGTTACGACGTTGACTACATCAGCGACCGACTTCTGTTGAACACAACCTTCGAGAACGGTAAACTGCAGACGGCAGCCGGCACTACCTATAAAGCTCTCGTGATACCTGACAGCAGTAATATTCTGACACCGCAACTCCGTGCTCATCTGGACAGTTTGAAGGCACTCGGTGCTCCTGTCATCATAGGTGTTCATCCCGAAGAGATGGCTCGCTATGCACGGCCCGAAGAGATGAAAACTAAATTGGGCCTTTCTCTTATCCGCAGAAGCAATGCGAAAGGCCACCATTACTTCATCTGCAACCTTACTTCGCGTGACATTACTGCCGATGTACCTCTCGGTGTCAATGTCGCACAGGCTCTCTGGTTCGACCCGACGACCGGCGACATACGCAGGGCGAAAGTTGTGGACGGCAAGGTGCATGTATCTCTGTTATCGGGCGAGAGCCGTATTCTGCAGACTTTCGACTCCGCCAACGAAGACTTGTCACGCTTTGAATGGCAACCTGACGGACTGAGGCTCACTGCCGGTACTACATCCGAATCAAACGGAACAGAAGCAAAAACGCTGAATGGTCCCTGGACGCTGAAATTTACGGAGAGCACTCCCGCTATCAACAAGACATACAATCTGAATGGCATACAGACGTGGGAAAATCTCGATGATTCCACTCGCGTTCTCATGGGAACCGGAGTCTATGAGTATCGCTGGAAAGCCAGTGCCAGAGACTTGAAGCCGGGAAAATACGTCATTGACCTCGGTGATGTGCGCGAGAGCGCCCGTGTCTATGTCAATGACTCGCTCGTAGGTTGTGCCTGGGCTGTTCCCTATCAACTCCGCTTCGATGCCAGTCTGCTCCGGAGAGGCTTGAACACGCTCCGCATTGAGGTGACCAATCTTCCTGCCAACCGCATCAGCCAAATGGATCGCGATGGACGCAAGTGGCGTATCATGAAAGATATCAACATCGTGAACATCCACTACGAGCGCAGTACTTATGCTGACTGGGCACCCATGCCTTCGGGTCTTAACGGACCTGTAAGATTGCTGTTCATGCCGAAAGACGGAACAGATGCTTCTGCTAAGAGGAAGTAAGACTTAACTCTTGCTGCAAGCTGACATCTTTGTTCTTGCAGCAAGAAAACAATGAACCAAAATTAAAACAATACAGACAACAGTAATAATAAAGTAGAACAACAATAGATAATGATACGAAAGCATTTCCTACTTTTGCTCCTCATTGTCGGCAATTTGTTGCCGGCAAGTGCTCAACGCATTGTAACGAATATGGATTTCGGGTGGCGTTTCCGTCTCGGCACTGCCGACGTTCACGAGCTCGACACCACATCGTGGCGCATTGTGGACCTGCCTCACGACTTTCAGATAGAACAGCCGTGGGTGGCACCGGCACCTGATGAGAAGGCAAACACCAGTGACCCTGCCGCCAACGTAAAGTCGCGGCTCTCTCCCCGTGGATTCAAGGAGATGGGTGAGGGCTGGTATGTCAAGTCGTTCATGGCTCCCGACTCTTGGAAGAAGCTGCGCACCCTCATCGACTTTGAGGGCATCATGTATGTCGGCGATGTCTATCTCAACGGCGAGCGCATCGGCGGTACCGACTATGGATATGTAGGATTCGAAATTGACCTTACCTCTCATCTTCGCTACGGTCAGCGGAATGTCATCGCCGTGAGGGCTTCTACCTCGAAGCCGGAGAACTCTCGATGGTACACAGGCGGCGGCCTCTTCCGCGACGTATGGCTGGTTCAGACCCCGCCGGAAATGTACTTTGTGCGTCATCCGCTCTACATTACTACCAAGGACAACCGCTTCGTGAACCTGCAAATCGGCGTGGCAAACTATACCCGTCAGGACAGCATTCTGCTTAAGGTTGACATCTTCGACCCGCAGCACAAGCTGGTCTATCAGAAGCAGCAACCTCTGAAGTTCATGCGGAAGATGAAGACCAACGAACTGAAATGGCCCGAGATAAGTCTTCCGAGTCCTCAGCTTTGGAGTCCAGAACATCCCAATCTCTACCATGTACGGGTTTCGCTCTTGAACAAAGAGGGACAGACGATTGACCAGACCGAGAGTCGTTTCGGTGTACGGACCGTCGAGATAGGACCCTCCTTCGGACTGAAGATTAACGGCAAGAAGGTGCTGCTTAAGGGTATTGCCAACCACCATTCTCTCGGAGCTCTCGGAGCTGCTGCCTATCCCAGAGCAATGGAGAAGAGACTGCGCCTGCTCAAGGACTTCGGGTTTAACCATGTCCGCACCAGTCATAATCCCTATTCCACTTCGTTCCTCGACCTTTGCGACTCGCTCGGCATTCTCGTAGTGGATGAACTCTACGACAAATGGCTCGACAAGTTCGCCGGCGGACGAAAGCCCTGGATGGAGATATGGCCTTACGACCTTAAGGAATGGATTTGCCGTGACCGCAATCATCCCAGTGTCATTGTCTGGAGTCTGGGCAACGAGCTGCAGACCTATGCCAACCTGCCCTTCGAAGACTGGGGCGTCACACCCTACCGCATGATGAAACCCGTGTTGCAGCGTTACGACAACACCCGTAAAATCACCGTCGCCATGCATCCTCGTGGGCGCAGTCTCACTACCGATTCACTGCCCGCTCCCCTCGTGATGGAAACCGACATTTCGGCTTACAACTATCGCTACATGTACTTCCCGGGCGACGGTCGTCGCTTTCCGTGGATGACCTTCTATCAGAGCGAAGCCAACACCACCGACATGGGACGTAACTTCTTCGCCATGGACCGGAATAAAGTGATGGGACTGGCCTACTGGGGGCAGATTGACTATCTCGGCGAGAGTAACGGATGGCCTGCCAAGGGATGGGTCGGCGGCTCCTTCGACATTTCCCTTCAACCTAAGCCGAAAGCATGGTTGCTCCGTTCCATGTTCAAGGAAGATGAGCCCGTGGTTCACGTCGCTGTAGTAGAAAACAGGGACAAGGGTGAGATGTGGAATGGCATCCGCATTAGAAACGACGGCATGAGCGAGAATTGGAACCGACAGCAGGGCGAAATAGTAGACCTCAACGTCTACACCAATTGCGACAGCGTGGTTCTGTTGCTCAACGGCAAGGAGGTGGCTCGTCAAGTCAATCCCATCGATAATCCCGCTCATCGCAACCAGCTCCGTTTCAGTAAAATTGCTTATGTTCCTGGTCGTCTTGAGGCTGTTGGCTACAGAAACGGACAACCTGCCGCACGTCATCAACTCGAAACCACGAACAAAGCCGTGCGTCTCCGGCTGACGCCCGACATCGAGAATTGGAAGGCAGACGGACAAGATTTGATGCACGTGCGCGTGGAGGCAGTGGACAACAAGGGACGCAGAGTCTACAATGTCTCCGACAAGCTCCACTTTGCCGTGGAAGGTCCGGCTCGTATCGTAGCCGTAGACAACGGTGACATGGACAGCAACGAGCTTCATGTCGCTACCGAACGCTCTCTCTACAACGGTTCCGCCCTGGTAATTCTCAGGGCAGGTCGTCAGAGCGGAAAGGTAACGTTGACCGTCAGTTCAGACAACTTCAAGTCGCAGAAGTTGAAATTTAAAACTGAGTAAAATACGGGTAACAACAGCAATTGCCCTTAATTATCTCCTTTGTCGTTGTTGTTTATTAATGACAATTGCAGATAATTAAGGGCAATTTGTTTTAACAATTGCAGGGTTGCCGGCTTTGACAATGCATAATTCTTAATGCATAATTCATAATTGGCTGCGTGGTGAAAATCATCCGTACGATGAATTTCATCTCCACACCGATGAATGGTAATCGTCCGCACCGATAACAATTGCAGGGCCGGCAGCCCTGCAATAATGAATTATTCTATCGAATGCAATGTGGGCCAAACCATTGTTTGAAAATATATGATTCCATCCTTTGCAATGGTTCATCCATTCATTTGTGAACGTCCGTGAAATCCTATTTTTGTCGCACGCCGTTGATTTTGACGTTCTTCACTTTTGTGTTGGTGATGGTTTCCTTGTTGAATGCCTGTTTTTCGTCCTTTACATCTATGTCCTCGAATGTGAAATCGTGGAGGTCATACTTGTCCGACTTGCCGACGTCGAAGAAATTCTGGCAAGTCATTTCTATTCCTCGCAGGGTGATGTCATTGCAGACGGACTTCGGCATGTCGTCGCGTTTCTCCTGTTTGAAGAATTGTGTCCAGGGACGTACCACGATGAATGACTTGGCGCGGCCCTTCATGTTCTCCACGGTGACATACTCATAATGCTGGGGAGTGTCCGGGCGCATCTTCAACCAAAGCACGCGTTGTGCATTGTCCGCCACACAGTTGCGCAGAATTACATTCCGGTCGTGCAGACTTTCGGAGCCCAGCGTCAGGCAGCCGTGTACGGTATTGTAATGACAACGGTCTATGAGGATTCGCTCGTTGGCACCATTATCCGGATTCTTGTCTGCCCATGTTCCCTTTCCGCCTTTGAGTACCACGGCATCGTCGTTCACGTTCATGTAGCAACCGTAGACCAGTACGTCGCTACAAACGTCAAGGTCGATGGCATCGGAACTCGGTGCACGCAGTCCGCTGGTAGGAGCGTAGATGGAGAGCCGTAGGAAGCGGATGTGGTCGCTCTTGTAGACATGATTCGTCCAGAACGGACTATTCTGCAGATGCAAATCTTGCAACGTCACATTATTGCTGTGCGAGATATAGACCAGGCGCGGACGTTGAGAGTCTTTGTTGGTGCACTTGGGATTCCATTTCCGGCGCAACCAGAAGTCCTCCCAGAAGCGGGCGCCGTTGCCGTCGATGGTGCCTTCGCCGCAGAGCACGATGTTGCTGACGCTGTCGGCATTGATGATTGCCGGGTAATAGGTGCAGGTCTCGCCCTCTATGCGTGTCTTCATCAAAGGATAGTCGCCGATGCGGTCGGAACCTTTCAGCTTGCCGCCTTTTTCCACCATCAGGTTCACGCCGTCCTTGAGGAACAGGGCTCCCGTGAGGAAGGTTCCGCGAGGTACAACCACCACGCCGCCACCCTCACGGTGACAACGGTCGATGACCTGCTGTAACGCACGAGTCTGCACCACGGTAGAGTCCAGTCCCACCTGATAGTCCGTCACCACATAGCGACGTCCCAGCGTATTGACATCCACCCGTGTCGTGTCTTGAAACCATGTATCCATCTTTGAGCCATCGGGCCATCGGTCATTATTAACTGCCGCTGCCGATAGTGACATTGTACATCCGGCAAACAAGGTCAGCAGCATTCGCAATTGAGAATAAGATTTTTTCATCGTAGCTTGTTACTTTTGGTTTATATCTACAAAGTTAGAGAATTTTTCCGCTCATGCAACTTTGTTCATTGATTTTCTTTCCATGTAATTTGACAAGCCGGATTTTGAACATCATACTGATAATGTTTCTCAACACTTGATTCATCCAAAAAAAGCTTACAAATAGACCATAATGAATCTTTTGACCGATTTGTAATAGAAAATGAATGATTTAAGATAAGATTTCTCCCTGATAAAAAGTAACTTTGCAGTAATAACCTAA
>JBMNUW010000148.1:0-7832 GCA_050946475.1 Prevotella sp. | reverse complement strand
TAATTATGAATTATGCATTATGAATTATGAATTAGTTAATATGTGTGTCGCCTCGTCCGACTTCTCGTTTGCCGAACTATCGGCAACACACATTTAATTATGCATTATGCATTATGAATTATGCATTAGTTAATTGGCATCGCACTTATAATTATGCATTATGCATTATGCATTAGTTATAGCAGCTCTCTCCGTGCTCATAGATATCGAGACCTTCCTCTTCAATGCGCTTGTCAACACGGAGTCCGACAGTCTTCTTGATACCCCAGAAGAGAATGAAACCACAGGCTGCTGCCCAAAGGTCGATGCAGATAATGCCCAGCACCTGAGCGCCGAAGAAACCGAAGCCGTGACCGTAGAAGGCACCTGAGCTTACGGAGAGCAGACCTGTAAGAAGGGTACCGAGAATACCGCATACACCATGTACGCTGCTGGCACCAACAGGATCGTCGATATGGAGCTTCTGGTCGATGAACTCAATGCTGAAAGGCAATACGCTACCGCAGATAGCACCTATGATGATGGCTCCTAAAGGAGATACGAGGTCACAACCAGCTGTGATTCCTACAAGTCCTGCCAGTATGCCGTTGAGGGTCAGAGAGAATGAAGGCTTTCCGTATTTCACCCAGCTTACGAGCATTGTAGCTACTCCTGCTGCAGCGGCTGCGAGGTTGGTGGTAAGGAAGACGTGGGAAATGGCTACGCGGTTCACTTCACCAGAGGCGGCCAACTGAGAACCGGGGTTGAAACCGAACCAGCCGAACCAAAGTACAAATACGCCCAATGCTGCTGCCATAAGGTTGTGGCCGGGAATAGCATTGCTCTTTCCGTCTTTCTTGTATTTGCCCAAACGGGGACCCAGGCAGATGGCACCTAACAGAGCCAGCACACCACCTACAGAGTGGACAATGGCAGAACCGGCGAAATCGTGGAAGGAAGCACCGAAAGTCTGCATCATGAAGCTGGAGGGATCAGCATTGCAGAGCCAGCCTCCACCCCAGGTCCAGTGTCCTTCAACAGGATAGATTAACAGAGAGATGAAGAAAGAGTAAACGCAATACATTGAGAACTTGGTGCGCTCAGCCATAGCACCGGAAACGATGGTGGCAGAAGTGGCGCAGAATACAGTCTCGAAAATCAGGAATCCCTCTGTGGGAAGTCCGGCGGCATTCTTGTAGAAGCTGAGATCGCCGAAGTTCGGCATGCCGATGAAGCCCTGTCCGTCGCTTCCGAACATGAATCCGAAACCGACAAACCAGAACAGCAACGAGCCAATCATGAAATCAACAAAGTTCTTGAACAGAATGTTAGCCGTGTTCTTGCTACGCGTGAAACCCGCCTCGCACAATGCGAATCCCGGCTGCATGAAGAAAACGAGCATGGCTGCAAGCAGCATCCATACCGTATCCACTGATATACTTAAATCCTGAATAGTCATGGTAATTTGTGTTTGTGTTGTTGTTAATGTTGTTTCCTACCCATCATTCCTCACATTTCAGCGCACGTGTTCCGTGGAATCACAGTTGCAAGCCTGTCGGTCAGATGACCTGAGGCGTCACTTTTCCTGCTCTGCATTATAGAGGGCAATATCGCCTCGCTCGCCGGTTCTGATACGGATGGTGTCCTCCACGGGAATGACGAAGATGCGACCGTCGCCTATTTCTCCTGTGTGGGCTGCCTGCTGGATTGCGTTTATGGTCTTTTCTACATTCTTGTCTCGAACAACCACATTCATCAACACGCGTTCAATGCTGCTGGTGTCGTACATTACGCCACGGTAGATTCTTGCCTGACGCATCTTGCCCTCGCCCCGCACATCGTAGTATGAGAACCATTCGATGTCGGCTGCCAGAAGGGCTTCCTTCACTTCCTCAAATTTCGTCTTGCGGATGATGGCTTCAATCTTTTTCATCTTACATTTAGTTTTAATTAATTACTCAAATATTTTCATTCTGTCAAGCTTGTGGTGCAAAATTAATACATTTTGTCATAATAATCAAGAAAAATAACACACTTTGAATTATAAAAAGCCAGCTTAATTCTAAATTGTAAAGCAAATTATTCAAATTGCTTTCAAAATGATAAGCGATAAGGTGATTATCCTTTCAATTTGATTATTTTGTTAAAAAGATGAATAAAATTGTCGCAAAGTCTTATGTGTGCCTTACTTTTTTATTAACTTTGCATCAGATTTAAGACAAAAAGATTAGTAGAAGGAGTTGAAAGGCGGCAAAATGACAACCAAGATTCCATTTACAAAGATGCACGGCGCAGGCAATGATTACATCTACGTCAACACCTTATTATATAATATACCTGATCCGGTCAAGACTTCAGAAGTATGGAGCGACCGCCACAAGGGTATTGGAAGTGATGGACTGGTTCTCATTGGAAAGCCGGAGGCGGTGGGAGCAACGGAGCGTGAAGCCGATTACAGCATGCGCATCTTCAACGCCGATGGCTCAGAAGCCATGATGTGCGGCAATGCCAGTCGCTGCATCGGTAAGTATCTCTACGAGAAAGGACTAATGAGGAAAGAGACCATCAGACTGGCTACAAGGTCGGGCGTGAAACTGCTCAAACTCAGATTGGACAGTGAAAAGAAAACCGTGGAAGCCGTGACAGTGGACATGCTGGAGCCTCGCACGGATGTGCCGCAACAGTACACTGGAGATAGTCCCGCCGACAGAGAAACTGAGATGTGGCGAGAGATGGGTGCCAGCCAGGGACAATTTGTTTCGATGGGTAATCCCCACTACGTTATCTTCGTAGACAAAGTAGAAGGCCTTGACATCGCCCGGTACGGCAGAAAACTGGAGACCGACAGAGCCTTTCCAGAACGCTGCAACATCGAATTTGCCGAATTTCGCCCGGACGGTATCATCCGTACACGGGTTTGGGAGAGAGGAAGCGGCATCACAATGGCCTGCGGGACAGGAGCCTGTGCCACGGCCGTTGCAGCCGCTCTTACAGGACGCAGCAGCCGGCACAGTGTAGTGGCGATGGACGGCGGAGACCTCGACATCCTCTGGGATGATCACAATCACGTGCAGATGACCGGTCCTGCAGCATTTGTCTTTGAAGGAGAGGCCTGTCTGCCTTGACGGTGATACTCGGAAATTCCCCAGTGTCAGAAGTAAAATAAATAAATGAAAGCCGGACGGCGTGGATAATCATATCGCATCAACAACAACACAAATACAAAGGTATATAACCAATAAGGAATCAAGAATATGGCACTTGTAAACGAACATTATTTGAAATTGCCAGGCAACTATCTTTTTGCCGACGTGGCTAAGCGGGTGAATGCTTTTAAGGTATCGCACCCTAAGCAGCGCGTCATCAGTCTGGGTATCGGCGATGTGACCCAGCCCCTGGCGCCCGCCGTGATAGAGGCCATGCACCGGGCCACCGACGAGATGGCTCACAAGGCAACGTTCAGAGGCTACGGTCCTGAGCGAGGCTATGATTTCCTGCGCGAGGCCATCTTGAAGCACGACTATCTCTCGCGCGGTATTCATTTGGATATTAACGAAATATTCATCAACGACGGTGCCAAGAGTGACACGGGTAACATACAGGAGATTCTGAGATGGGACAACAGTATCGGTGTGACCGACCCCATCTATCCCGTCTATATAGACAGTAACGCCATGATAGGAAGGGCAGGTACTTTCGAAAACGGTCGCTGGAGTTCGGTAACCTATTTTCCCTGTACAGCAGAGAACAACTTCATTCCCCAGTTGCCCGACCATCGTGTGGATATGATTTACCTGTGTTATCCGAACAATCCCACAGGTACGGTCCTGAGCAAGGACGAGCTTCACAAGTGGGTGAACTACGCTCTTCACAACGAGTCGATTATCTTCTACGATGCCGCTTATGAGGCATATATCACTGACCCGGACATACCGCACTCCATTTATGAGATAAGAGGTGCCCGGAAGTGTGCCATTGAGTTTCGATCGTTCAGTAAGACAGCCGGATTCACTGGTGTTCGCTGCGGTTATACCATCATTCCTAAGGAGCTCTATGCCACGTCACTCGACGGACAAGAGGTGCAGCTCAATCAACTTTGGGAACGTCGTCAGAGTACCAAGTTCAATGGTACAAGCTATATCTCGCAACGCGCAGCCGAGGCGGTGTTCACTCCCGACGGACAAAAACAGATTCACGAGACCATTGACTACTACATGGAGAACGGACGCATCATGCGCGACACCCTCACCAAGTTGGGTTTCAAGGTCTATGGCGGCGAGAATGCTCCCTATCTTTGGGTGAAGACTCCGGAGAACATGGATAGTTGGCAGTTCTTCGACCAGTTGCTCTACGGTTGCGGAGTGGTATGCACGCCTGGTGTGGGCTTCGGTCCCAGCGGAGAGGGCTATTTCCGTCTGACGGCATTCGGTGATCGTGACGATGTACGCG
Source organism: Prevotella sp. (assembly GCA_050946475.1). Classification (GTDB taxonomy): domain Bacteria; phylum Bacteroidota; class Bacteroidia; order Bacteroidales; family Bacteroidaceae; genus Prevotella. The sequence continues at coordinate 3,404 of JBMNUW010000148.1, read as the reverse complement.
AATCCATGCAGCGTATTGCCGATTGGGTTTTGAAATAAGCCCGCTAATTTCGATACATCCTGTAGACCGCGACGGTTTCTTCCCGGTTGTGGCGGTCGATGGAAAATACAATAAAGAGAAAGTAAACATAAATCACCAATAAATCTTTTTGGATATGACGAATTTGAGATTTGATGCAGTAGCAGAGGCGTCGCGCAAACGGCCCGTGGAGGTTATCTCTCCCGTGGAGCGCCCCTCAGAATTCTTTGGCCGAAAAGTCTTCAACAGACAGAAGATGTACAAGTATCTTCCGGCCGATGTCTACGAGAAACTCATCGATGTGATAGACAACGGAGCCCCGCTCGACCGTACTATCGCCGATGCCGTTGCAAAGGGCATCAAGCAATGGGCCGACGAGAATGGTGTGACCCACTACACCCACTGGTTCCAGCCCCTGACAGAGGGTACTGCCGAGAAGCACGATGCTTTCATTGAGCACGACGGCAAGGGTGGAATGATTGAGGAATTCTCAGGTAAACTGCTCGTACAGCAGGAGCCTGATGCTTCCAGTTTCCCCTCCGGTGGTATTCGTTCCACTTTCGAGGCCCGCGGCTATTCTGCATGGGACCCCACATCGCCTGTGTTCATCATGGACGATACCCTTTGTATACCTACCATCTTTATCTCATACACGGGCGAGGCTCTCGACTATAAGGCACCGCTGCTCCGCGCTCTCCACGCTGTGAACGTGGCTGCTACCGACGTCTGCCACTATTTCTATCCCGACGTGAAGAAGGTGGTCAGCAACCTCGGTTGGGAACAGGAGTACTTCCTCGTTGACGAGGATCTCTATGCCGCCCGCCCCGACCTTGTGCTCACCGGCCGTACCCTTATGGGTCACGACTCAGCCAAGAACCAGCAGATGGACGACCACTATTTCGGTGCCATCCCCGAGCGTGTTCAGGCTTTCATGAAAGACTTGGAAATCCAGGCTCTTGAACTTGGTATTCCTTGCAAGACCCGTCACAATGAGGTAGCCCCCAACCAGTTTGAGCTCGCTCCTATTTTCGAGGAGACCAATCTGGCCGTTGACCACAACATGCTGCTCATGTCACTCATGAAGAAGGTGGCCCGCAAGCATGGTTTCCAGGTGCTGCTCCACGAGAAGCCCTTCGACGGCATTAACGGTTCTGGTAAGCACAACAACTGGAGTCTTTCCACCGACACCGGCATTCTGCTTCACGGACCCGGCAAGACCTCCGAAGACAACCTGCGTTTCGTGGTGTTCATCGTGGAGACCCTTATGGCCGTTTATCGTCACAACGGACTGCTCAAGGCCTCTATCATGTCGGCAGGCAATGCCCATCGACTTGGCGCCAATGAGGCACCTCCCGCTATCATCTCTTCTTTCCTCGGCAAGCAGGTGAGCGACCTGTTGGAGCACATCCTCAAGGCAGACAAGAAGGATCTCTTCAAACTCGACGGCAAGCAACGCTTCAACATCGATATTCCTGAGATTCCTGAGATTCTGGTAGATAACACCGACCGTAACCGTACCTCTCCATTTGCCTTCACCGGTAACCGCTTCGAGTTCCGTGCCGTAGGCAGCGAGGCCAACTGCGCCAGCGCCATGATTGTGCTCAACACAGCCGTGGCAGAGGCTCTGACCGACTTCAAGAAGCGCGTTGATGCCAAGATCGCAGACGGCGAGGAGAAGTTCTCAGCCATCATCGATATCGTTCGCGACGATATCAAGACATCCGCTCCGATTCACTTCGACGGCAACGGCTATTCCGATGAATGGATAGCAGAAGCCGAGAAGAGAGGTCTCGACACTGAGAAGTCTTGCCCGGTTATCTTCGACAACTATCTCAAGCCCGAGTCTGTGAAGATGTTCAGTTCCATGAACGTCATGCAGGAGAACGAACTGAAAGCCCGTAACGAGGTGAAATGGGATACCTACACGAAGAAGATTCAGATCGAGGCACGTGTTATGGGCGACCTCTCGATGAACCACATCATTCCTGTGGCTACTCACTATCAGAGTCAGTTGGCTAAGAACGTGGAGAACATGTACGACATCTTCGACAAGGAAGAGGCCGCTTCGCTCACCGCTCGTAACAAGAAACTCATTCGTGAGATTGCCGAGCGCACCCAGAAGATAGAGACCTTCGTAGAGGAACTCGTCAATGCCCGCAAGGTGGCTAACAAGATTGAGGATGAGCGCGAGAAGGCCGTTGCCTATCATGATACCGTGGAGCCCAAGATGGGTGAGATTCGCTATCAGATAGACAAGCTCGAACTGGTGGTAGCCGACGAGTTGTGGACGCTTCCGAAATATCGTGAACTACTCTTCATCCGATAGTCCAAGTCCTGTTTTTCGCTGTTGTCATGCCCTGCAATGTAATCCATTGAGGTGCAAGAAACGACAGACAGAACGAAGACGTCATACGAATAAAGTGATTATATTTAATATTCATGAAAATTAGACAATCTATTTCTTTATTGGTTGTTTAAGTTTGCAGCGGAGTTTCATCGCGAGGTGAGACTCCGCTTTTTGTTATTAATATCACCGGAATGACTTTCGGAGGTTTTCTATGGTGGGAACCTAAATTAAGAATAACCCTTGAGAAGGATGGTTATGTGCCTTTGAAAAAGAAATATAAGAATTAGAATGATAAGCCAGTCTGTCCCCCGATGAACGGGGGAACCGAAGGGGGGTCGGCAACCCTGCAGTGAATGTAAGAATGGACTGAAGAGGTAGTGTCTTCCGGGTGCGGATTCATTGTCTTGATGCTTGTCTATCAATAAATTATCTACTTGCGAAAGTTTAGTCATTTTATTTATAACATAAAAGATGGTACAGACATTTGTACAGGAAAGGAGGGACGAAAAGAAAGGTATGCCGGAAAACAAAATGTCCGGCCCTGGACGAACCAGAAACCGGACGGAATGAAAGGAGGAAGTGGTACCTCTTGGAGTTGAACCAAGGACACATGGATTTTCAGTCCATTGCTCTACCACCTGAGCTAAGGCACCAATATAAAAAGGAATAAATATCTTTCTTTTCTTTATTGCGGTGCAAAGGTAATGAATTTTCTAAAGCCTTCCAAATTTTTCCGAATAAAAATGATGGGGTTTCAGAAAAAAGCAGTAACTTTGCACTCGTCTTGAAACAAGAAGCCGCTTTAGGCTTTCCACATCAAGGCTTTCGGGATGTAGCGCAGTTGGTAGCGCACTACGTTCGGGACGTAGGGGTCGGGCGTTCGAGTCGCCTCATCCCGACTTTAACAAAACGCCAAATCGATAATTATCGATTTGGCGTTTTCATGTTTCAAGGCACGTAGTGCTCTGAGCCAAATGCCGCCCTCATCCTGACATTAAAATAAACGCCAAATCAGAATATTTCTGGTTCGGCGTTTTTT
>JBMNUW010000147.1:0-7965 GCA_050946475.1 Prevotella sp. | reverse complement strand
TAATTACATAGTTTCGTTCTGCCGTTGTTACCCCCGGAGGGGGTAGGTTCCACACTCCACCACAACGAGGAAAAATCCCGACCGTTATTCGACATGGCATTTTGTTACATGTTTGAGTCCGGTAACTAAATACCTTTTGGGAATAGCCCCCTCGATTAACGTGAGTAGAATGGAGCCTGCAGCCCTGCAATGGGGTGTGTTTGTTACTTATGAAAGTTGAATAACTCAATTACAGAATTTGGAAGTCTGAGGAATATGGACCCGTAGATAACCGGTCAGTTCTTAGCCATAATGTTCTCCATCCAAGTGTCAAACTTTACCATCCAGTCCTCGATGGTATAACCGAATCCGTGCGGTGTATTAGAATATTCGTGCTGCTCCACTTGAACACCAGCCTCACGCACGGCTGCCGCATTAGCAAGAAACTGACTATAGAAGGGGTCACGGTCCCCATAGGCATAAAACGTGGGCGGAAGGTTGCCAGAACGCAACAATTCCACATCGGTGGTGCCGACACTTAGCCGACCGTAGAACGAATATATCATGCCGATGGTGCAGACATTGGCAGATACGGAGTCAAGCGCATCTGGCTGATAACGGCTGTCAAGAGCCGTGCCATTAACGAGTTCGTCATAGTGCAGTGCCTCGTCACCACAGAGAATTCCGCCTGCTGAGAAGCCTACCGATGCGATGTCCTTCGGATCAATGCCATAGTCGTCAGCATGCCAGCGGACATAACGGATGGCACGTGCCAGGTCGAGACTGCCCTCCTGCATGGTGTAGGGCCGCACACGATAGTTCACCACGAAAGCCTGATAACCATGACGGGCGAACCACTGTGCCACGGGTGTGCCCTCATTGGAGTCGCTGCGAAACATGAAAGCACCTCCGGCACACACCATTACAGCTCCCTTGACCTGTCCCTCGGCTGGAAAATAGTTCATGTAGGGACGAAACGAGGGCGGATCCTGATAGCTGCCCTGTGACCCGGTATAGTTGGTCGTGTGGGGCATATTACCCTCTGCCCAAAAGTAGATTGGCGACGAGGCGGGGTCTTGATCGGCAATGATACTCACGGAATCGTTACTACCGACGGTTGTGGTATCTGTTTCCATTGGGTGCTCACCGTTGTCTGTGGGACTGAGCGATCCGGTTTGTGAATTATCATTCTGCCCGGAACAACTTATAGAGAGCAGACTCATAAGTACTACTGTTGCTATCTGAATGACATTAAACTTTCTCATCGTATCACTTTTATTATTCAACTTCCCTATCATTCCCTGATACAAATATACTGTAGAAGAAATTCTTGTAATGTTATCTCATAAACCGAAATTATTGAACAGTTTCAATACCTGACGTGGTCATCTGTTCCTTCCAGAAATCTACGGCATCATTAATCCAACCCTCAGCCACGGTGCCTGTACCGAGTCCGAAGCCGTGGGGCAGACCCTGATAGCTGTGAAACTCAGTGGGGATGCCTAAGGCAGAGAGACGCTGCAACCGGTATTGCATGGTTCGCCACGAAGCGATGCCGTCTGAAGTGCCCACACAGGCATAGGTGGGTGCATCGGCTGACGATACGTAACTGTAACCGGTATACTGCATGATAACGGCTGATGCCTGTGGGATATCCGTACGACCGGTAAGCTGCAGCAGATAATTGGCATTGCCCAGTGTAGCTGCCATACGGGCTCCGGCACTGCCTCCCCAAAGCGAATACCCATCGGGATTGACACCCAGTTCACTGGCATGGTCATGGATGAATTCCAAAGCACGAGCCAGGTCCTCATAGGGTGTATCGGGACGATAGATGATGCCGAAAGCGTTGTAGCCCATTCGGCTCAGTGAGAGTGCATGCGGGAAACTGTCGTGCATGGCACCCACGTACATGAAACCGCCGCCGGCATTGCAGACGGCAAAGGGGGCACCCGTGGTGCCACGGAAGAAAAACAAACCGGTATAGGCTTTCTCCGAATCTTGCTGTATCTCTTCATCAGAGTAGAAACGATAGAAAATCTGCTCGCCGGACAATGCACTGCGCTTCAGCGAATTGATGATGTCCACGGTCATTGCCGGTCGGATGTAGTGATACCACACATAAACATTAGAGGTACTCACCTCAGCAAGCGTCATATCATTGCTTATGCTGCGATCCACAGGAAAGAGCAGTCGTCCGAAGTCGCCGAAAGCCGAGTCTGCGATAACCTCTCCAACGGTTGAGTTTACGGTGAAAGTGTCCCTGACAGAAATATTGTTGGTCATGTTTGTGCTGTCTATACTGTTGCCATTATTAGTTTGCTCAGAGCTGTCTGTTGAAGCCAGTGCGGAATCTTCACTTCCCGACGAACAAGAGGCAAAACTTGGCAACAAGGTCATTAATAAAAGGATAATGGGTTTCATCTGTTTATGTGTATTGTGATTTTCATTATTCAAAGACTCTTTATCCATTCCTCTAATTCCCGCTGCGAAGTTTTCATCTCGTCGCGATGACCAGATGCCGCTGAGAAGCGAAACTCATGGCTGTTCTCTACGGTTGCTCCACTGTCCTCAGCAGCTTTGGTCATGTCCATGATGACGTGCCCCGGCCAACCTGCATCGGTCATGAAAGGAATAACGGTCTTCCCCTTAAGATCATTCTGCTTGAGAAACGACATCACCACGGGAGCAGGCTCATACCACCATGTAGGCGAGCCCACGACAATGCGGTCGTAGTCGTCCAAATTGACTTTCAAAGGCTTCAGTGGGGGCAAATATCCTTCCTGCACCTCCCGTTCTCCTTGTTCTATAACCATATCGTAGTCGTGTGAATATGCCTTCACGGGTTGCAACTCCTCCAAGTCGGCATGAAGAGCATTAGCCACTTGGCTGGCAATGTTCTTCGTGTTGCCGATGGTATAGGAAAAATAGACGACAAGCGTCTTGCTGTTTGTTTTGTGATTCATCATTATCTTAATAAATTGGGCCCTTAGAGGTGCGCCAGCCAATTATGAATTATGCATTATGAATTATGCATTATCTCAGTTGCTGTGCTCCGACGAACTGAAGAGTCTGCTCATAGTTGGCATTGAAGAATCGGCGCTCTTTATTCAGCGCACGGATGTCGTCCATCTCAGCCTGCGAAAGGGCAAAATCCATCGTGGAGATATTCTCCTTGATGTAATCATGACGGGTTGCACCGGGAATAACGGAAAATCCTTCCTGCAAATGCCAGCGGATAATGACCTGTGCGGGAGTCTTGCCATGTGCCTTGGCAATGCGCTGAATGACAGGGTCGCGGAAGAGGGCTCCGTTCGACATGGCACCACCTAACGGGAACCAGCACTCCAACTGAATGCCTTTCTCGGTAAGATATTTCCGCATCTCTAATCGCTGCGCGTAAGGATGACACTCTATCTGCATCACCTGCGGACGAATTTCAGCGGAATCGACAAACCAGCGGAGCGTTGCCTTCACGCGCGGGTCATCATAGTCGAAATTGCTGATGCCGAGGGCACGTATCTTACCTTTCTTGTAGGCACGTATCATAGCGTTGTAGGCTGCCTTTACGTCACCTACGGGCTGGTGAATGTAGAGCAGGTCGATATAGTCTGTGCCCAGACGCTTGAGCATATTGTCAATGGCTTCATCAGGGTTGGTGCCGGTATAATCGGATGGCCAGAGCTTACTGGTAATCCAGACCTGTTCGCGGGGCACGCCACTCTGACGAAGTCCGTCACCGACACCTTTTTCATCATTATAGGCATGGGCGGTGTCGATATGACGATAGCCGTTCTTCAGAGCAAAGCTTACGGCATCAGCTGCAATGGCATTGTCGGGAATGCCGAACGTACCAATACCGAACTGTGGCATGTCTATACCGTTATTGAGGCGTAACAATGGCACGCCAGCTGTACTCTGAATTTGACTTGGGGTTGTGTCTTTAACTTGTGAACATGCTGCACCCGAAACCAAGAGGGTTGCAGCCAAAAGGATGTTTCTTAATGTTCTCATTTTCATTCGTTTTTATGTCTTTATTTCTAATTGCAAATTTAGCCAATTGTCAGCAGCACATTGTTATGAATAATTCGGTTGATGGACACAATATTTCGGAAAATAGTCTTCTGAACGAGTTTCCTTATTTTACATCATTACCATGTATCAACAAAAAACAGTCTGCGAAGAAGGTGAAGCATGGAATGAAATCATCCACATGGTTCTTCATCGCAGACTGCCATTGATAAGACTGTCAAGCCTTGTTGAATTAGAGATTGGTCCTCATGAGGGAATTAAAGATTCTTGGCAAAGAAGTCGAGAATTACATTGGTGTTCTCTTTCACATATTTATCAATGTCATACATCTCAAAGTGAGAGGCGCCCTTAGTCAGATGCCAGTATTTGGGCTGAGGGGCATTGTCGTACATCGTTTTCGCACTCTGCAAGGTAAAGGCTCGCTCACCAGCAATAACGAGATAAGGCACCTTCAACTCCTTCACACGTTCTTGCGGATGAAACTTATGCCACTCCAACTGACTCCATGCCGGAGTGGGGATATTCTGCAAGGCGGCACCACGATTGGGATTGCGATAATAAGCTTCACCTTCACTGCCATGAATAAGGTCCAGTCTTGCCACCTTTCCTGAGCGTTTATATTCCTCTTCCATGGCTCTAAGTTCCTCGTCGCTTGCCGTGCGGACATCCTGCATCATGATGAAGGGGACAACAGAGGCTATGGCTTTCACTCTCCGGTCATTACGCAGACCGTTGGGCACATACACACCACCACCGCAGATGCCTACGGCACCGATATGATTAGCGTCTATATCGGGCTGCGAAACGAGAAAGTCCACGGCTGCACGTTCGTCGGCGCCTTTTATTTCCGGATCTTCATAGCCGCGCGGATGCCCCTCGCTCGAACCGATGTAACTATGGTCGAACACCAACGTGGCATAACCCTTGGAAGCTAAAATCTGAGCATACAGACTCTGCGGTTGTTCCTTTACGCTGTACATAGGACCGTCAACGATGATTGCTTTCAGCTTTTCGCCCGGCTTGCGGTTGACGGGACGGAAGAGAATGCCTGCCAAATGAAAACCATTTTCCTTTTGGACAAATACCACAGGCATGCGGTCAACCTGTTCCATAGGTGCCACAGCTACCCTCTGGGTGTCTGCCAATGCCTCAAAGAGCACGCTATCCTTGTTCTGTGCTGTAGCGCTGGCAGAGCCCATCAACAGAGCAGCCATCAAAATACTTATTGTCTTTTTCATTTTATCTTATTATGTAATTGTTTAATGTGAGATAGAAGTCTGACCTTTCAAATACAGAGACTTATTTGATGATGGGCACAAATCCCATGAACATCTTGGTAATTTCGGGATCGTGATGAGAAGGCATGATGACGGGCTTACCAAGATCCAGCTGACGGATGGCTTCCATATCTTCCGAAGAAAGCTCAAAGTCAAAGAGGTCCAAGTTCTGAGCCATACGCTCCTTATGGGTGGACTTAGGAATGACGATGACACCGCGCTGCAGCAGATACTTCAGAGCAACCTGCGGTCCTGTCTTTCCGTACTTCTCACCGATAGTACGGAGTGTGGTGTTGGTAAAGAATCCGTTCTTGCCTTCGGCTAAGGGTCCCCATGCCATATGCCGTACACCGAGTTCATCCATATATTTGCGTGCCTCCTGTTGTTGAGTGAACACATGAGTCTCAATCTGATTGACGGCAGGAATGATATCGTTAAAGTGACAGAGGTCAATGAGATGGTCAGGATAGAAGTTGCTCACGCCGATAGCCCGAACCTTACCCGCCTTATAAGCAGCCTCCAATGCGCGGTAAGCATTGTAGCGGTCTCCGAAAGGCTGATGGAGCAACATTAAGTCGATGTAGTCAGTCTGCAGTTTGCGCAGACTTTCGTCAATGCTGCGTGCGGGGTCGTCACCACTGTAGTTGGCCATCCATATCTTATCTACGATAAACACCTCGTCACGTTTCAGTCCGCTTTTCTTCACGGCGGCACCAACACCTTCCTCGTTGTGATAGGCTTGTGCTGTGTCAATCATTCGATAGCCCACGCTCAGCGCGTCACTTACACAACGTTCGGCCTCTGCAGGCGATACTTGGAAAACGCCATAACCCAGCTGTGGCATCTCAACTCCGTTATTCAACTTTACTGTATTCATATCTTTTATTCCTTTTTATTTTGTTATTGTTTTACGGTTGCAAAGGTATGCATAATTCAAGATGCCATTGTTATGAGGAAATCGGTAGGCGTTGTACTTTTTTCGGTTTCTGATTCTCACCGCTTTGCAAAACAGCAGAAAAGGAGGACAGAAATTATCGACTGAACTTTCGCAAGCAGTTTTTTATTGATAAACAGACAAAATATATCAACAGCATTTTCCTTGTCTTTCACATATTTTCCCTATATTTGCACTCATACTATAATGAATTAACTGACAATTAATAATAGGCAAGAACCCAATGACAGCTGAGGAAATAATGAAACAAGTAACAGGACCGGATGGATTTGTAGGTAACGCAAGGAACATTCCGGCAGACAAACAACGCGCAGCCGAAGCTTTGGTATGGAAATACAACCAGACCGACCCCAACGATGTTGAGAGGCAGAGAAGTCTGCTGAAGAAAATTTTAGGTACTTATAATGATAAGGTAATCATTCAACATGGCATCCATTTCGACTTCGGTTTCAACACCCATTTTCTTGGAATGGCATTTGTCAATTTCAACGTCACTATCCTCGATACCAGTCCTGTCATTATTGGCGAACGTTGCTTCATAGCACCGGGTGTAGTTATTTCGTGTGCATCTCATCCTGTCCATCCTTCTCAGAGACAGGAAGGCTTGGAGATTTCCCGTCCTATCAAAATTGGCAAAGACGTATGGATTGGAGCCAATGCCACCGTGTGTGGAGGGGTAACCATCGGAGACCACAGCGTGATAGGAGCCGGGGCAGTGGTCCTGAAAGATGTACCTTCTGATACGGTAGTAGCAGGTGTGCCGGCAAAGGTAATCCGAAAGATTACGGAAAAAGACTTGCTGCCAAAAGACCAAATACAGTTTTGACCGTTTTCTTTGGCAGGCTCTTATAACCTTTATTTCCTTTTTGCATTGGGCAATCAAGTGGTTAACGTCCCTATTTCTATCTGCTTAAATCCCTTGATTTCCTCCCAAAGAATCAGATGGTTTCTTTATAATCAGCATCGTTATACATCAAGAGACCCATGCCCATGAACAACAGGCAGGTAAGGAAGATACCAAGTAGCTCGTATCGTTTCTTGCCAAACAAAAGCGTAAAGAGGGATATTGGCAACAAGAAAGAGATGCCGAGATAGCACCAATATTCTCTGTCCGTAAACAGCTTTGGCTGTAAGAATCCCATGATAAGGAGTAGGAGAAATATGATTGTAAATATGACAAGAGCCAGCCCAACTTCCATTGTTTGGAAAGAGAATTCTTCAATTCCTTCATTGTCTGTTATTCTTTTGACATAAGAATTCTTGCGAGAGATTAGATATTCTTATTCTCTTCAATTTTATTTGTAACTATTCGCTTTTGCAATTTTCCATGACAACTTAGAAAGTTTCATTATCTTTATTATTTAACACAGAAGTTACCACTCATTATCAAAATAGATCTTCTCCACCCATAATTCATGATTCTTAATGTCTCTACCTTTCTCAAAAGAGATGGATATAATTTTTGCAATACATATCCTATCTTCAGAGTTGAACTGTATGACATCCCAGTTTCGTGGCTTCAACTTTTCTACTGAACATGTAGCCTTTAAGATGGAAGAATCAACATCGTACAGCAAAGATTTAGCAATTTCATAATTTCTTATCTTAATACGTACACTTTTCTTTTCTCCAGCCCGTATTTTGTCAAACGTTGTCTTACTCACAGTATGGTGAAGTATCATTCTTATTTTTCTTTGTTTCGAGACTGTTGTTCCATTCTTT
>JBMNUW010000146.1:0-8002 GCA_050946475.1 Prevotella sp. | reverse complement strand
ACTAAATAGGATGTTTAAGAAAAATTGTCTACTAATAATGGGACTTTTCTGCTCCGTATCTGCCATGAAAGCCCAAACATCTCTGTCCGTTCAATTATCTTCAGAGGTGAAACAAAACTCTGCTCCCGTCGTTATTGACCTTAAGCCGTATGGCGATGTCAGAGCCGCAAATGTTGTAATAGATGGCAGGGAAATTGTTTCCCAACTAGATGATTTGAATGGTGACGGCATCAATGATGAATTGGCATTCCTTGTGGATATGAATAGAAAAAGCACAAAAAAAGCCATCGTAAAACTGCTTTACGATGAACAACAGAAGAATTATCCATCACGCACTTATGCCGAAATCGTTTTGCGAAATCCAAAAATAAAAGAAAAGAATCGCCACGACATTTATCTCAACTCTATCAGCATTGACAGTGAGACCAAGAATCCCTACAATGTATTGCATCATCATGGCGTAGCTTTTGAAAACGAACTCATTGCCATGCGCATCTATATGGACAAACGGCAAACCATTGACCTTTATGGAAAATTCCACAAGGGACTGGAGCTCAAAGACACTCAATTCTATACGTCGAAGGAGCAGAAACAACAGGGCTACGGAGACGATGTGCTTTGGGTGGGTAACAGCTTCGGACTAGGTGCCTTCCGCGGATGGGATGGCAAGCAGCCATCTATGATTGAAAATGTGAAGTCGCGCAAACAACATATTCTCTCACAAGGCCCCGTCCGCACTATTGTCGAAGTAGAAGATTGCGGGTGGTCCATCATGCCTGGTGAGCGTCCCGTCAGCATGACCCTGCGTTACACGCTCTATGCCGGTCGACGAGATTTCCAAGTGAATGTTCTCTTCAACCGAGACGTCAGTAATCATACTTTCTCTACCGGTATCATCAACGTGAAAGGCTCAAAAGAGCTGACAAACCACAAAGGGCTGCGCGGTTGCTGGGGAACAGACTGGCCTGCTGCTGATACCCTTAATTGGAAACGTGAAACAGTGGGGCTGGGAATTCTATTACCTAAAGGTTCTTCCTTTACCGAAATCCCTGCAAATAAAGACAATTATGCCTTCACGCTGAAAATGAACCGAGAATATACATACTGGCTCACTTATACAAGTGCCAATGAAGAATTCGGGTACCACTCAGCAGACGAGTGGTTTGACTATCTGAAACATTGGGAAAAAGAAATGGAAAATCCGGTCCGCATTGAAAAAATGAGCACTACCCCAGCACTTATCCAACAGCCCAAGTAAGAACAAATTCGGCATTAGTCTCATAATTTACTTCTAAGTGCTTGGGCACTTTTAAGTCTTCTACCACCACAAAACCTTGGCTCTGTGGTCTAAAAGGCAACAACCGCATTTCGAAATACTGGAGGTCTTCCTCCGAATAGAACTTATAAGCAGTCTCCTTAGCGCACCAGTTGATAAGACGCCCAAGCAGACTGCTTTTTTCATTATCTTCAGACAATTCATCTTGATTCGAGAAAGGTTCATCGGGCCGTATGAATCTGTCTGCCACACGATTCACCCTTTCAGAAACATATTCCACATCCACAGCAACTGACGCCTCTTTTGAAAGAATCACGACAGCCCATCCACGAGTATGACTAATACTGATGTTCCACCCATCCAAAACAGGACGCCCGGAAGACTCGTGACCTATCTGAAAATTCTCCATACCGGTGAGTCTCCTTACGAGTTCATGACTCACCAGCCGCTCTCTGATACGCATCTCTGAATGGAGATCATTCGTAGAAACACACTTAGGGTGTGGCAACTCGCCGACAGATTCAGTCAGTTGCCAAATTCCCATCATGCTACCGTGCGGCAAAACATCAGTCCTTATTAGTGGCATTTTTATTGGAATGATGAACGGTGACTTTGACTCGGCTGATACGCCGTTCCTTTACTTCCATCACCTCGAAAGTATAGTCCTTGTAGTCTATCTTTTCATGCAAACTCAGGAAGTCACCCTTAAGCTCAAGCAGGAGGCCTGCCAAAGTATCGGCATCGCCCTCTACATCGGCAAATTCATCATCGTCAATCTGCAAAATTTTGCAGAAATCGCTCAACAATGTCTTCCCTTCAAAAAGGTAGGTATTATAATTAAGCTTCGAGAAAGACTTTTCATCCTCGTCATATTCATCATTGATTTCTCCAACAATTTCTTCAAGGATGTCCTCAAGCGTTACAATTCCACTGGTACCACCGAACTCATCAACGACAATAGCTATATGAACCTTATTCTCCTGGAACTCACGCATAAGGTCGTCTATTTTTTTTGTTTCAGGAACAAAATAAGGAGGACGAATCAAGCTCTGCCATCTGAAATTAGCAGGCTTTTGAAGATGAGGCAGCAAATCCTTGATGTAAAGTATGCCACGGATGTTGTCTTCCGTGTCTTGATAGACAGGAATTCGACTGTAATTGTTTTCCACAATGCATTTAAGCACATCCTGGAAGTTACTGCGGATATCTATGTCCACAATATCCTGACGACTGGTCATTACCTCCTTGGCTGTCTCGTCTCCAAAGCGGATAATTCCCTTCAGCATACGTTGTTCGTCCTTGATATCTTCCTTGTCCGTCAATTCCAAGGCCTGTTCCAAATCGTCCACACTAAGTTGACGGTTCTCCTTTGGGACTGCCTTTTCAGCCCACTCACCGCTTTTGAGCAGCACGGTTTCTATAGGCCAGAACAAACGACGGAAAAACAAGATGCCACGAACGGCTCTGCGACAAAATTTCAACGGATTTTCGCGACTGTAGACTTTCGGCATAATTTCTCCAAAGAGAAGTAGCAGGAAAGTCAGCAGCACCGTAATGCACAAGAATTCTAACCATTCTGCGCTAAACTTCAGCAAAGAGCCAAAGATATAGTTGCAGAGCATGATGATAGTAACATTCACCAAATTGTTGGTGATGAGAATTGTTGCCAAAGTGCGCTCCGAATCGTCACGCAGGACTTGAATGCCCGCATCACTTGTATTTTTTTCGGGTTCCAATTCATCCAAGTCTTGAGGAGAAAGACTGAAAAAAGCAATCTCTGAACCACTGGCGAACCCTGACAGAAGTAATAGGGCTATCACCAAAAACAAAGCTACTACAACCCCCGTGGTGAGAGGTTGTACTGTCACCAAATCACTTAACTGAACCAAGTCAGAAACTTCCAAATTGTGTTCCTTTCCTTTTTTGATTCACGAGCTTATCAAACGTAACCATCCTTACACTCTGTCAGAAAGGCAATTGGTCGGGTTCCTTAGAGACCGTTCCCTCTTGCATTCCTTCTCCTTCAGCACCATTGTTGGTGCGTGGTTTGGGCGTAAGCAGTTCCATATTCTCAACTGAGATTTCCGTCACATTATGACGTCTTCCCTGTTGGTCATCGTATGAAGAATAGCGCAATCGTCCTTCCACATAGAGTTTATCACCCTTGTGAACATACTGTTCAACGACTTTTGCCATCTGCTTATAGAAGACAAGTAAATGCCAGTCCGTGCGAGGCGGCACCTTAGTGCCGTTTTTCAAAGTATATCCCCTTTCGGTTGTGGCCAAAGACACCTTCGCCACACACTGATCGGCATCATAATACTTCACATCTGGCTCCTTGCCGACATTTCCTATAAGCATCACCTTGTTCATAAGAAAACTCTTTGTACTATTTTTAGTTATTTATTTCCACATACCTAGATACTGATAATGAAAATTCTTGCCCTTGGCAGAAGGAAACTGGCTTCTATTATCTACCCTGCCACGAAGATAGTCCACTATTCTTTCATAGCACTGCATGGGAGAATTGGCCTTGCAACGAGCCACGAAACGAGTGTCACGGTACTCGTGTTTTCCTGTTGCGGGAATCAGCACCACACGCTTGAAGTTTAAGTCACCCTCGTACCATCCGGAACGAACTTCCATCAATCTGTTGACAGCATTGTCTGCCATTTGACGACGGTCATTACTTCCCTGATTTCCATTGGGACGCAAAGCCTTCTTCTGCTTGAATTCAAGCATAGTGTTAGCCAAAGTCTTTATCACAATGAAATAGACATGGGAACGTACCTTATAGC
This sequence comes from Prevotella sp., assembly GCA_050946475.1. Lineage (GTDB taxonomy): Bacteria > Bacteroidota > Bacteroidia > Bacteroidales > Bacteroidaceae > Prevotella. The sequence continues at coordinate 3,928 of JBMNUW010000146.1, read as the reverse complement.
GTTTTGGGAAATACACATCACTCTCAGCGTAGTTGCGTAAATCTTCTTCCAAGTCTGGAGTAACATTAATGTCCTGAATGGAATGTAAGAAGTCAAGTGCTTGATCTACATTTGAAACGAGTGTTTCTCTGTCAAAATACCGGATATACAAATTCATAAGTAGGTATGTTTCTCTTAAACCTAAAAAAAAACAAGAAGAGCGGCAAACGGGACTCGGACCCGCGACCTCGACCTTGGCAAGGTCGCGCTCTACCAACTGAGCTATTGCCGCATTCACTAAAAAAAGTGACGAGGAGGAGACTCGAACTCCCACGAAAATAATATTCACTACCCCCTCAAAGTAGCGCGTCTACCAATTCCGCCACCTCGCCATTAAAAAAAGTTTCTGAATAGAATGTGCCCAAGACAGGACTCGAACCTGCACGTCGCAAAACACACGCACCTGAAACGTGCGCGTCTACCAATTCCGCCACTTGGGCATTTGAAGTCTTCAACTCCAAAATTTTATTCAGAATATGAGCGGCAAACGGGACTCGGACCCGCGACCTCGACCTTGGCAAGGTCGCGCTCTACCAACTGAGCTATTGCCGCATTTTCCTTTACCAAGGAGCATTTCTCTTAATGCGAGTGCAAAGGTAATAAGTTCTTTTCGTTTCCGCAAACTTTTCGCAAACTTTTTTCTTCAAAATATGCATTTTCCTTGCTTTCGCTTGTCTACACCTTTATTATATAAGGGATATATGAGCCCTCTGCCCTATCTGCCACCGACAGCAGACAATCACTACTGATTATGAAAATGCAAAATCAATTTCGAAGCCACGGAACACAAATAAAGTCGGTGCAAACCTACTTGAGCCGGCAAAGCCCCAAAAGCAGAACGCAAAGAGGTTAACACAAACAAGGGGAAATGGAATATACAGAAGAAAATAGCAAACACTGGGAAATAGCATATACCGGCGAAATAATATATAAAAAACTCCGGCAAGTCTCCCTGAAAGAAACTTGCCGGAGCGGGTTATTGTTTTTCAGAAAAATTTCCGAAAGAATTACTTGCCATTCAGAGCAAGGTCAACAGCCACGGCGATTGCTACAGTAGCACCTACCATTGGGTTGTTACCCATACCCATGAAGCCCATCATCTCAACGTGAGCAGGAACCGAAGAAGAACCTGCGAACTGAGCGTCAGAGTGCATACGACCCATGGTATCGGTCATACCGTAAGAAGCAGGACCTGCTGCCATGTTGTCGGGGTGCAGGGTACGACCTGTACCGCCACCGGAAGCTACAGAGAAGTAAGGCTTGCCAGCTGCGAGGCGCTCCTTCTTATAGGTACCTGCAACAGGATGCTGGAAACGAGTGGGGTTGGTAGAGTTACCGGTGATGGAAACATCCACATTCTCCTTCCACAGGATGGCAACACCCTCACGTACATCGTCGGCACCGTAGCACTTTACCTTAGCACGAGGACCGTCAGAATAAGGAATCTCACGAACCACCTTCAGTTCGCTGGTATAATAGTCGAACTTGGTCTGAACGTAAGTGAAGCCATTAACACGGCTGATGATCTGAGCGGCATCCTTGCCCAAACCGTTGAGGATAACACGCAACGGCTTTTTGCGCACCTTGTTAGCCATCTCGGCAATCTTGATGGCGCCCTCGGCAGCAGCGAAGCTCTCGTGACCTGCCAGGAAAGCGAAGCACTCGGTCTCCTCACGGAGCAGACGGGCAGCCAGGTTGCCGTGGCCGATACCTACCTTACGGTCGTCAGCCACACTTCCGGGAATACAGAAGCTCTGCAGACCGATACCGATAGCCTCGGCAGCCTCGGCAGCAGACTTCACACCCTTCTTGATAGCGATGGCGGCACCAGCAACATAAGCCCACTTTGCGTTCTCAAAGCAGATGCGCTGTGTGTCCTCACACATCTTATAAGGATCAACACCAACAGACTCACAGATCTGATTAGCTTCCTCAAGGCTCTTAATACCATTGGCATTCAGAGCAGCCAGTACCTGCTTCTCGCGGCGCTCCTGGCCTTCATAACTAACTTTTCTAATCATATTGTTGTTTCTCCTTATTCTTTACGTGGATCAATAGATTTAACAATACCCTGCTCGGCGGTGGTGCGACCATAACGACCTGTGAACTTCTTCACAGCCTCGTTGGCATCCATACCGTTCTTGATGGCTTCCATCATCTTGCCCAGGTGTACATACTCATAACCACAAACCTGATTGTCCTTGTCCAGGAACATCTTTGTGATATATCCCTCGGTGAGCTCCAGATAGCGTGTGCCCTTGGCAACTGTGCCATAGAGAGTACCTGTCTGAGAGCGGAGACCCTTGCCCAGGTCCTCAAGACCGGCACCAATCACGAGACCGTTCTCGGAGAAAGCGCTCTGGCTGCGACCGTAGACAATCTGGAGGAAGAGCTCGCGCATAGCGGTGTTGATGGCATCGCAAACGAGGTCAGTGTTCAAAGCCTCGAGGATGGTCTTGCCGGGAAGAATCTCGCTTGCCATAGCTGCTGAGTGGGTCATACCCGTGCAACCGATGGTCTCAATGAGACACTCCTGAATGACGCCCTCCTTAATATTCAGAGAGAGCTTGCAAGCGCCCTGCTGAGGAGCGCACCAACCTACACCGTGGGTGTAACCAGAGATGTCCTTAATCTCCTTTGCCTGGATCCATTTTCCCTCCTCAGGAATGGGAGCAGGTCCGTGATTTGGACCTTTTGCGACAACACACATGTTGTCGACTTCCTTAGAATAAATCATAATGTTTTGTATTTAAGAAAAAAACTTGCATGAGTTGCACGCTTGCGCCTGTCAAACTCAGCGCTTAGTTGTTCAGATTGCTCTTGGCAAGGTCCGCTGCACATGAGTGCCCGCACCTTCGCGCCCCACCGACAACGCGTACGGTCTGACACGCTGTCTGGGCTTCGTGAAGAAGGCTCTTCAGAGCCCGTCGCTCAGTGCAAAATTACAAAATCTATGTGAGAAAAATCATGTTGCGGGGAAGTTTTTACCTTTAACAACGAAATTTTAGTATCTATCTCCCATTTTGTCAACTTCACCTTACAACCTCTCACCGATTGTCACTCGCGAATCTCACCAGTTGTCGCCCACGAAGTGAAGCAGGAAGTCCACTGCACCGTTCACTCCGTAGTTGCCGACATCGAGTGTCAGGTCGTAGTTGCGTGCGTCATACCAGTCTGTACCTGTAAAACTTTTGGTGTAGACTTCGCGGACATAGTCGTTGTCCTCTATCATCATACGTGCTCGTTCCTCATCGACGCCATAGCGTTCCTCAATCCGCGCCAAGCGCTTTTCCAAAGGTGAATGAAGGAAGATGCGGAGGGCGTTGGGATGGTCGCGGAAGATATGGAAACCACAGCGGCCAATAATCACGCACGACTCACACTCTGCGATGCCACGCATTGCCTTAGCCTGCGCATAATAGAGTTGACGGGATGTTATACTTCGTTCATCCTTAGCAGATTTATCCACACTGATGAAGTTTTGATAGAACTTAGAGAAATCTTCCCACCAAGAGGGTTTCCGGGACTCAAGTCTGAGCGCCTCATCCTCAGTGAGGTTAAACTGCTTGGCGACACTTTGGAGAATTTGCCGGTCAATTAACTTCACGCCAAGTTTTTTGGCAAGTGCTGCACCGATTTCATGACCTCCCGTCCCGAACTGGCGGTTGATGGTGATAACAAATTTTTCATTTCGGTTCATGGCTGATATGGTTTAGATTGATTTCCTCAGCGCAAATATAATCCTTTTTCGTCATATTGGCAACACATAGACATAAAAATTCATGCTATTTTCAAGAGTAAACTCAATCGTAGATAAATCTGCTCAAAAACCATTGCTTTGCCTACAACAGTCTGCAAACATTGCTTAATTCAACTGCCTTTACATTTT
>JBMNUW010000145.1:0-8013 GCA_050946475.1 Prevotella sp. | reverse complement strand
CGTAAATACACAAAACCTGCAACAATAATAACCTACATAAAACCTGCGACATTCAATATATCGCGTGAACATTAATCATTTCAATCATGAGTGGGAGGTCATATAGCAAAATCTACATCCATGCCATCTGGCATATCAAAACCGGTTCGGTAGAGATAAAGAAAGAACACAGGGAACACCTATATGCTAACATGGCGTTAGCCATAAAAGAAATGGACTGCATCCCCATCATCATCAACGGTACGGCAAACCACGTGCATGTGCTGATGGTGCTGTCCAAGAATTACGCCGTGAAGGATGTGATTGCACGGGTCAAGCGCACCACTTCTTATTGGTTGCGGGGATTGGAACCTTACTATCTGGACTTCTCCTGGCAGTCAGGCTATGCCGCTTTCTCGGTCTGCCAATCTATTGTGGAGAATACGATTTCCTACATCAAGAACCAAGAGGCACATCACAAGAAACTCTCGTTCGAAGAGGAATTCATGAGATTCCTGAATTTGTATCACATAGATTATGACCCTAAATATTTGGCATCGTATGAATAATCCGCACATCAAAACATATCATTAGCGAATATAGTGACCACTTGGAAATCATCAATAAACGAAAATGAGCTATGACAGATAAAGACTTACTGGAAAAGAAACTCGAAGCTGACATCGAGCACTACCTCATCACCGAGGGCGGTTACGTCAAGGGGAACCAAGCCACCTACGACAAGACAAAGGCTATGGACGTTGATACGCTTGTAAAGTTCATCAACGACACGCAGCCCAAGGCGTGGGAGAAGTTCGTGCGCATCTATGGCAGCGGTGCCAAGGCGCAACTCTACAAGACCCTGCAGGGCGACATCGTGAAGTACGGACTCATTCACACCCTGCGCAAGGGCATCAACGACCGCGGCATCGAACTGCAGATTTGCTATTTCGCACCCGCATCCACTCTCAATCCCGAGTTGGTGGAGAAATACAAGAAGAATATTCTGGAGTGTACCCGTCAGTTTGTCTACAGCAACGATGTGAAAAACTCCATCGACATGGTGCTCTCGCTGAACGGTATTCCCGTGGTAGCCATAGAACTGAAAAACCAGTTCACAGGACAGGACATCAACGACTCCATAGAACAATGGAAGACCAGCCGCAATCCCAAGGAACCGCTCTTCCAGTTCGACAACCGTATACTTGCCTACTTCGGCTGCGACCTCTATGAGGCTGCCATGACCACGGAACTGAAGGGCGAAAAGACTTTCTTCATGCCCTTCAACCAGGGCAGCAACGGCGCAGGTAACGTGGGCGGCGCCGGCAACCCACAAAGGGACGACGGCGAATATGTCACTTCCTACCTGTGGAAAGACGTGCTGCGCAGGGATGTGCTGCTCGCCATCCTGCAACGCTTTATCATGCGGCAGGAGGAAACCAAGATTTCGCTGATTGTGGACAAGCACGGCAAGGAGAAGGAAGTGAAAAAGACCACCACGAAAATCATCTTCCCGCGTTACCACCAACTCGACGTGGTGGAGAAACTCATCGGCGACACCGCACGGCAGGGTGCCGGCAAGAACTATCTGATACAGCATTCGGCGGGCTCCGGCAAGTCGAACTCCATCGCATGGCTCACCTACCGCTTGGCATCGCTCCACGACAAGGAGAACAAGAACATCTTCAAGGGCGTGTTCGTCGTCACCGACCGCCGTCTGCTCAATCGCCAGTTGCAGCAGACCATCTTGGGCTTTGAGCACGTGGACGGCACCGTGACCACTATCACCGAGGACGACAGCAATGCCAGTCAGAAGCTCCGCGACGCCATCAATGCCGACAAGACCGGCATCGTGATAACCACCTTGCAACGCTTTCCGCAAATCTATGACCAAATCACCAAGAAGAGCGGCGAATGCTATGCCGTCGTGGTGGATGAGGCTCACTCCAGCCAGAGCGGTAAGAGTGCCGAGAAACTGAAGGCGGCACTTGCCGACACCGACGAGGCCCTCAAGGAAATGGCTGAATGGGAAGACAAAACCGTGGAGGAACTGGAGAAGGAGGAAGACCGGCTGATGCTCGACCTGCTGAGTCAGGGACAGCACAAGAACCTCTCCTTCTATGCCTTCACCGCCACGCCGAAGCCCAAGACGCTGCAGACCTTCGGCATCTTGGCAGAGAAAGGCGAAACTCCTGACAAGGACAAATACAAGGCGTTCCACTACTACTCCATGTTGCAGGCAATTGAGGAAGGCTTCATCATGGACGTGCTGAAGAACTACACTACCTATCAGGTGTCCTACGAGATTGCACGGCAGTCGGAAGACAATCCCGACTATGAGGAAACACCGGCGACCATCGCCCTGAAAGCCTTTCACGACAACCATCAAGACACCATCAACAAGAAGACCGCCATCATCGTGGAGAAATTCCGAGAAGTGACGCTTCACTGCATGGCGGGCAGAGCCAAGGCAATGGTGGTGACCTCCAGCCGTGCCCATGCCGTGCGCTACTTCTTTGCCATCAAGGAATATTGCCAAAAACACCACATCACCGACGTGCACCCGTTGGTGGCTTTCTCGGGCAAGGTGGAATACAAGGGAGTGGAATACACGGAACCGCAGTTGAACAAGCGCGGCGACAAGAATATTTCCGAAGACCGATTGCCCCTCTACTTCTCCAGCGACTTCTACAACATGCTCATCGTGGCAGACAAGTATCAGACAGGTTTCGACGAGCCACTGCTGCACACCATGTTCGTGGACAAGAAGCTGAAGAACGTGAAGGCCGTGCAGACCCTCTCGCGACTGAACCGTGCCCATCCGTTGAAGAAAGACACCTACGTGTTCGACTTCGCCAATACCGCCGACGAGATAAAAGCAGCCTTTGAACCTTTCTATAAGGGAACGGAGCTTATCAAGCCCGTGGATGTGAACTATGTGTACCAGTTCCACAAGGACATAGAACTCTATCATCTGTGGACTACAGACGACGAAGAGAAGTTCTACGAACTTTTTGCCGCCTCGGAGAAGGACAAGGGCAGCAAGTCGCGGTTGGGAGCACTCTCCAATTTCCTCAAGCCCATTGTGGACAGATTCGAGGAACTGGACGAGGACACGCGCTTCGAGGTAAGAAGCAAAATCAAGAACTTCGTGCGTTTCTATGCCTACATGGCACAGATAGCCCGAACATTCGACCGTTCGCTGATGAAGTCGTACATCTTTGCAGACTATCTCTACCGTGTACTGCCCAAGAATCCGCGCGAGCGAGTGCAGTTGGACAAGAAGGTGCGTCTGGTGAACAATTCTATCAAAGCCAACGACATGGTATCGATTTCACTCAGCGGCGACAAGCCCGAGATAAAGGGCGAGAATCCAGGAGCCAGCGTGAAACCCGACGACACGCGCGACCTGCTGGATAACATCATCGACAAGGTGAACCTCATGTACCGCGGTGAGTTCTCGGAAGCCGACCGTGTGATGGTGGAGGGCATCTTCGACCACATTCAGAAACATGCCACGAAGAAAATGGCTCGGCAGGCAGCCGGCAACGATGAGAACCAGTTTGTTGACAGCATCTTTCCCGACATCTTCGGCAAGGCGGCACAGCAGTGCTACACCACCCAGACCGATGCCTACCGCAAGTTGTTCGAGAATCAGGAGTTCTATCAGACACTGATGAAGCAAATGGGACACGCCATCTACGAACGCTATCGTGAACAGGAGGCGAAGGCATATACACTGAAGAACCTGCAGGAAAAGATGATACCTGAGATGCGTGTGGACTTTGCGGGAGTAGCAGGTACTGAAAGAACACTGGAAGAGGCCTTCGACTGGATGATTGACGTGCTGAAAGTGCGCAGTATCGACAAATACAATGGACTCCGTGAAACCATCCTTACAGCATTGTTCAAGCTCTATTGCAGTCCCAACACGCTGACACTCGCCGAAAAGCGCACCTACCTGAAGGCACTCGTGACCGGCTACGAATCATACCTCAAGAAACTCTATTTCCTTATTACGGACAAGGAAGTCACCGACAAGGACGGCGATGTGGAACATGCCTCGCTGAGCAATGCCCTCTATTATATGAGACTGAACAAGCTGCAATATAGCAGCAAGCCCGTTGACCAGAAGTTCGCGCAGTATGTGGACCTCTTGGTGAAGTTGCGCAACGATGAGAGCCATCAGGCAAAGAGTCTCGATGCCAAGGAGGTGAAATTGGGCATCCATGTCGTGACGGTGATGTATATGTATGTCACCTTCAAGAACATCACGGAACTGGAGATGGTGGAAAACAAGTTCTTGGTATTGGACGACTTGAACAAGGACATGACGGTACACAACTTCCTCCGCGACACGGTCGACGTCCATTCGGACATCTCCATCTTGGGTCTTGCCAAGGAGGCCATTCTTAAATTAGGCGAGAAATATCCCGCCATGAGCATTGCCGACTGGACCAAGCTCGCCCGTAAGTATGCGGAGAAACGCGTGAAGTTGTATGAGTTGAAGGACGACGAGCCCATTAACTGGAAGGTAGCGGAAGAATGATAAACTAAATATGATGGATAAGGAAACAGTAGTAAGAAACTTTATCGAAGTTGCTACACTTCGACGCGAGCTGAAACGCGGAGAGATGCTCAATCCGTCGGAGGACTTGGGCAATGTCGTGTACTATATCAAAAGCGGGGCGCTGAAGATATGCTGTGAGCTGGAAGGTAAAGAGCATATCCTTGAGTTCGGACTCGAGGGCCGCTTTGCCACCAACCTTCTCTCGTTCATCACAGGCAAGAAGTCGAGGATTTACCTGCAAGCACTGCGAAAAACGGAACTGATGGGAATTCCCCACGCCTATATGAGCCGACTGTTCTCCACGCGCCCGGAAATGCTGGAGGGCTACACCTGGATTCTCGAACAGGTGCTGGCCGACCGTCTCCGCAAGGAGATGATACTCTGCCTTTCTTCGCCAGCCGACCGCATCAGTGAACTGCAGGCACTCTATCCCGACATCTTCCAACTGGTGCCGCAGAAGTATATCGCCGCCTATCTTGACCTTGCCCCGGAGACTGTCAGCAGGCAAATGAACCGACCCAAACGTTGACTGTAGTCAACATTTGATTTTAATGCCTGTGATTTCCTGCATTTTGCTCTTGCGGATTTTGGAATTTGCGATTACTTTTGCAGCGTAAACCAATAAAAAGCAAAGAACAATGGAATATCGCAAGGAAACACATGTAAAGGACATCGAAGGTCTGAGGGCCAAGCGTCTGATAGCTCGCGAGGCACTAATGAATGCAGGGAAAATAGAGTTCAAGCGTTATATGTCGGCTAAATGGGCTGACTTCTATGTAGACGACCACGACCGGATGTTCGCCGTCGTTCAGCACGACGACGTGGCAGGATGCACACCGGAAATGATTCGGTGGTTCTTCGAACATCTCGGCTGCTGCACCACATGGAACGGACGAGACTTCTCCGGACCGCAGGTGAGCATCTACCACCTCTGGCACCACCGCGACCATGTGGCAGTAACCCCTCTCACTGATGGCCCCGACAAAAAGAACCTGGGCTTCCTTGAGGGTGCCAACTCACGTATTCATGAACTGACCAACGAAGTGAACGATGTGGTGTACTATGAGATGAACACCGTCAAGCTCGACAATCATGAGTTCACTTTCAATGTCATGAAGGACGGAGTGCCCACAGGACATGTGAAACATGTCTATGAGGATAACGGCAAGGGTGGTTCCACCTTCTACTGCGAGACAGAAGTGGGACTGATGGACGACTCTGCGAAAAGTCGCCTCATCAACAAGGCGCTGGTGCCGAAGCTCTACTCCAAGCAACAGGGCATGGAGTGGATTCGCCACAACATTCAGGAGACAGGCCGTATTCAGGACGTTCTCCCCGTGCTGTGGGAAAACAAGGACAAAGTGTTCTTCGATCCCGACTTCATCAAGTTCGACTGATGTTCACAGAAGGTCGAAGGTAATTTCCTCTCCTCTGTGCACCAAGCAGAAACTCATTAATATACAATAAAAGCATAAGTTGGAACGAAAAGGCGGATGCCGGTCTTAGGACTGACACCCGCCTTATTATTATCGTCTGATGGCATCAAGCCGAGGTCAGACTTCGACAATACGAGCTTCGTGCCCGGCGAATGTGAGATAGCGATGAAGCACGTCCTGGGTGCGCAGTTTCAGATAGCTGGTGGTCGTGCCGTCGCTGCATCCATACCAAGGCATGGCAGCCACTTCGGCATCGAAAACCACCTGCACACGATGCCCAGCGTCACGGATAACGCTCAGTACCGTGGCAGCGCCGATGGGAGTGCCCAACAGTTGCTGCAAATGGTCGACGGGCGCAAAGGACACTCGCGCTATGTTCAGTGCAAGACTGAACTCCTTGGAATGGAAGGGCTTGTCGCCCCGCGTCACGAAGAGATAATGCTGTGTCTGCTGACGGTTGCAAAGCAGCAGCGTTTTTACCATTTCCATGTCAAGCCGCTCGTTGATGGCGGTGCAGTCCTCCATAGTGATTGCCTCGTCGGTATCTACTCGCCAAAAGGGAATAGAAAGGTTGCCAAGGGTGGTATATACTTCTTGTTGAAGGCTGCTGCCGAATGTGGCTGGAGCCGATGTTTTGATATCACTTACAAAAAACATGATGTTACTTTCTAATGGGTTTAACTTGAAGATAATTCATGGAGCAAATGGCTCCTAACATGATGACGACGCCCATACATTGCATGGGACTGACAGGCTCGTGCAATATCGCATGGGCACAGAGAACGGCTACGGGCAGCTCCACGGTCATCAGTATGGAACTGAGGGCGGCTCCCACACGTGAGATTCCCTCTGCGAAAAGGGCAGTCGGAATGGTGGTGCCGGCTATGGCAAGCCACAATGCCCAGAGAAGGAAGTGGGAACCGCTGCCGGCGGCAGGAAGTACCTTCGTACCGTTGACGGCGAAGATGCACAGCGAAGAACCCGTCATGATGAGGGCACTCTTCCGCTGCCAGCACATTTCGGTACCTACCCTGCCATTGGCAATGATGTAGAGTGCGTAGGTGAGCGAAGATGCCAGTGCCAACACAATGCCGACAATGGAAAACTCAAATTCCTCTCCCTCGAGCACCTTGCCCGCCAAGAGCGTCCCCGCCATGATGACCAATACGGTGACACCCTCCTGTCGGGATGGACGGCGACGGAACAAAGCCCACTCCAAGAGCAGACTCATCCATGTGTACTGCATGAGCAGGATGATGGCAAGCGATGCCGGAATGTACTCGACCGAATCATAATAAAGGAAATTGGTGAGTCCTATGGCACAGCCCGTGAGCAACAGTTGCCACGACTTTCCGCTTTGTGAAGGAGCCATGCTCTTCCTGCGGCGACCGACAAGGGTACACGCCCACAACAGGACAGCGGCGATGAACGCCTGCCAAAAGGAAATCTCGGCTGCCGTAAAACCTTGGGAGTAGGACAGCTTGACAAAAGACGACATGGTGCCATATAAGGTCCCTCCCAAAAGGACCATAAAAATATATTTCTGATTTTTCATTTCAAAGTTGTTGTTGAAACAGTTGCGTTCGTAAAAAATAGACTGAACAACTTTGAAAGGAATGTGTTTCCGCGGGTCCTGCCCGTCAACATCTCAACCTCTTCTTATTCGAGACAGGTGCAAAAAATCACCTCCGCTCCGTCTGTCGAACACCAAGAGAGGGGACATAACCATCCTCTCTCCTGCCCCGTCAGGACAAGAGTCAACTCCAATGAGTTACCGCTGTTCAGCCCTTAGGCTGCCACAGGGGGATTATTGGTGGTGAAGAGGTTGTTAAGATACATGTTGACTATCGAATTTTGCTGCAAAGTTACAAAAAATACGCTCACCTCGTCATACAAAACGAAAAAAGTTTCTCCTCCACGCGATTTTGATTACACATCCTCGCAACGACGATGTTGTTAAATCAAAAGAATTATTGATTCGGTTCGCATCGACGTTGGAGAGATTTACGCAACCCCCGTTCGGGGGTA
>JBMNUW010000144.1:0-8046 GCA_050946475.1 Prevotella sp. | reverse complement strand
GCAATGGCTCAAACTCAAGTCTCAGGTACAGTCACCTCAAGCGAAGACGGTGAACCGGTAGTTGGAGCCTCTATTCTAGTTCAGGGTTCAAAGATTGGAACAGTAACTGATGTAAATGGAAAATTTTCATTTTCAGCTCCTGCCAATTCTAAATTAGTCATTTCCTACATTGGTATGGTTACCAAGACTGTCAAAGCAGGTAAAAATATTCACGTCGTTCTGGATCAGGATAATAATACACTCGACGACGTTATGGTGGTTGCCTACGGTACAGTCAAGAAATCAGCCTTCACAGGATCTGCTTCCGAGGTGAAAGCAGAACTGCTCGAGACTCCTGCTGCTTCAATTGACAAGGGTCTCGCCGGTCAGGTAGCCGGTTTGCAGGTCATTTCAGCCTCAGGTCAGCCGGGATCGGCCACTACGTTCCGTGTCCGTGGTTCAGGTTCTCTTTCTGCTTCAAATGAACCGCTCATTGTCATTGATGGAGTAGCCATCACGAATAAGGAATACTCTGAAGTGGCTTATGAAAACGACAACTCTTCCAATGTCTTAGCTGCCATCAACCCCAACGACATCGAGTCTGTAACGGTGCTGAAAGATGCCGCCGCAGCTGCCATGTATGGTTCGCGTGCAGCCAATGGTGTGATTGTCATCACTACCAAGAAAGGACAGGCTGGAAAGGCAAAAGTCACTATCGATGCTAAATATACAACTTCATCGGTCGCCGGCAAGTACGACATGATGAGTTCTGGCGATTACTTCCGCTTGCTCTACAATTCTTATCGTGAACAAGGCAATAGTGTTGAGGATGCCAACACCTTGGCTGCCAACACACTTACCCACAATCCTTACAATGTCGATTATCCTTACGACGCTGACGGCAATCTCGTGAGCGGGGCAAAGCTCGTGGTTGACACCGACTGGCAGGATGAGATTTTCAGTCCGGCTTCCACCTACGACCTCAATGCCAGTGTTTCCGGCGGAACCAATTCCACAAACTACTTCTTCTCGCTGGGCTATTTGGATCAGGATGGTGTATCGCCCAATGCACACTACACTCGCTATTCAGGCAGCATGAACATTTCGAGCGAGGTGAACAACTGGCTTAATGTAGGCTTGAATCTCAAGCTTTCTCAGGGCAAGCAAGTCACTGAGGTAGGAGGTGCCAGCGGTGCCGGAGCAAGTCCTCTGGTCAACGCTGTGCAGTTCCCGAACGCAGTGCCTGTCTATATCGTTGACAGTGACGGAAATCCCATCCTTGATGAGAATGGTAATAAGCAGTACAACTTTACCAACCCGACCAGCCGCGACTTCAACCCGCTGGCTATTCCTTATATGGACCATAACAACAGCAAGCTGACAAGGTTCATCGGTTCGGCTTTTGCTGAAATCAAAATCGTCAAGGGACTCAAGTTCCGTACAGTTATTGCTCCCGACTTTACTTACAACAACGAGCATCGCTATTGGAACAAGGAGCACGGTAATGGTCCTGCATACAATGGACGTCTGGACAAGTTCCATACGACCGACTACACTTTCACTTCGACCAACACTTTGAACTACAACAATATTTTTGCCAAGAAGCACTCCCTCAATGTGCTTGCCGGTATGGAGTATTGGCGTAGTCGTTTTGAGTATCTCTATGCTGGAGGCCGTGACATCTTAGGTAACTTCGAGGAACTTTCGGCAGCCTCTTCATCGTTCTCGCCCAATTCCTATACCAACAAGGAAGTGATGATTTCTTACTTCGGACGTGCAGAATATGCTTACGATGATAAATACAACCTTTCAGCCAGCTTACGTACTGATGGTTCGTCCGTGTTCGGCGAGAACAAGCACTGGGGAACCTTCTGGAGTGTAGGTGGCTCCTGGAGAATTTTCAAGGAGAACTTCATGAAAAATCTCACTTGGATTGACAACTTGAAACTCCGTGTGAGCTATGGTACGTCTGGTAATAAGAATGGCATGGAGCCCTATCAGTCAAAGGGTCTTTTCCAGCTTGATGCAGACTATAAATACGGCTCCGACGCCGGAGTGGTGCTCTATCAGCTTGAGAACCTCAACCTCTCTTGGGAGAAGCAGCGCATGTTCAATGTCGGTGTAGACTTCAGCTTCTGGAACAGATTCTACGGATCAATAGACTATTTCTACAAAGTATCCGACGGACTGCTCTACGATTATCCTCTGGCTATTGAAAACGGACTGACCAGCGTTACCCTCAATGCCGCTAAGGTAAGCAACAGCGGTTGGGAGTTCGTCCTGGGATGCAACATCTTGAAAGACGGACCCGTTAAGTGGAACCTGGAACTCAACGCTTCAGCTATCCGTGACAAGATTAAGGACCTCAACGGTGACAATGATGTCGACCAGAGCGACTATGCCAAGATTTGGACGGTGGGCGAGAGCCAGTATGAGTTCTACATGCCTACCTGGGCAGGCGTTGATCCTCAGAACGGTGACCCCCTGTGGTATACGGTTGACAGCGAAGGCAACCGCACCACTACTAATGATTATAGTGAGGCAACCTGGGAACGCCAGGGTAAGTCTGCACCTGATGTATATGGCGGACTACATAACACCATAACTTATAAGAACTTCGAGCTCAGTGCACAGATCAACTTCACCTTCGGTGGAAAGGTTTACGACGGAACTTACGCACTGATGATGAACGAAGGCAACAGCATGGGTTACAACCTCAACAAGGACGAGCTGAACGCCTGGACAACAGTGGGACAGGTGACCGACGTGCCGAGATATGAGGTGAACAACACCAACTCGTCAAACAGCCTCTCTTCCCGTTTCCTCTTCGATGCCACCAACATCAAGCTTCAGAACGTCACATTGAGCTATCGTCTGCCCAAGAACTTAGGATTCCTGAGCAAGTATATCTCCGGCGGACGCGTGTACATTTCGGGTGACAACCTCCTGACATGGTTCTCAGACGACTGGAAGGGTTATGACGACATCGATATCTTCGGTGTGCAGGGCTATGCCAACAGTCTCGAGATTCCTACACCTCGCTCGTTCACATTCGGACTGAGCCTTACTTTCTAATTATCCACATCATTAAAGAACATTGAACGATGAAAAAATATATTTCACTATTCCTGGCCGCTTCCCTTCTTGCAGGTTGCTCAAGCAGTGACCTTGACCAGGAACCGTCAAACGCCATATCCTATACCACGGCACTTGAGAGTGCTGAAAATGTAAAGGCAGTGTTAACAGGCGCCTATGACCAAACGGGTCACTTCTGGTATCTCACACTGGGACAAATCGGACTCGATGTGATGGGCGACGATGCCATGGTGACGAATGGAGCCTTCGGATTCTCCACTTACAATTGGCAGGTCTACTCTTATAACTACATTCAGTATCCCCGCAACGTCGACGGTTGGTGGAGCAACTATTGCGACTACATGTGGCGCCGTGCCTACATGGCTATCGACCAGTGCAACCTCATCATTGAGAATGCCGACAACCTGCCGAGTGGCTGTGAGGACTATTTGGCGCAGGCTCACGGACTGCGCGCATGGAACTTCATGAATCTCTATCATCTTTTCTGCCCTGCCTACAACAACCCCAGCCTCGGCGGTGACAACGGCAAGGGACTCTTCCTCAGACTCACTGCCGCCTCTGCTGACAAGTCCACCAACGTGCAGCGTTCGAACCTCAAGGAGTCTATCGACCAGATTATCAGTGACCTCGAATATGCTTACGAGAATTGCACATCCACGAGCAACTACTATATTAATCAGCATTGCGCTGCTCTTCTCCTTGCCCGTATGTATTTGGAGATTAGCGACTACACCAATGCTTCAAAGTATGCGGAGATCGCTGCTGACAACACTTTCGACGGCAGCAATCTGATGAGTGCCGACGATTATCAGGCTGGATTCATGACCGCCAACAGTGAGTGGCTTTGGGGCTTCCACTTCGACGGTGAGTCTACCAACATCTATGCTTCATTGCCTTCGTTCTATCACACGGCAACGACGATGGATGCCAATGCAGTCTTCGGCACAGCAGCCTATGGAACCAAGGTGCCCGGCAGCAGTGTGAGCGAGCAAATTGCCTATCTGGAAGCCAATGCCACAGACTACATGACAGGTTACAGCACCATTCGTTTTGCCAAATCTTTCGTCTCTCTCTTCAGCCGCAATGCTGACAGTATTTGGACCGACTGCCGCGCACTCTTTCCTTTCTATATAGACAGCAAGGACGGCTATTTCACTTCTAAGTTCAATCAGAACGGCTCACTGGGAATTGCCGACTATCCTATGGCACGTATTGCCGAGGCTTATCTTATCGAGGCTGAGGCTCAGTACCGTCTTGGCAACTCGACTACAGCTCTGGAAGTACTCAATGCTCTCCAGAACAAGCGTAATGGTACCGTGTCGACCGAGGTGAACATTGACGAGATTTGGAAAGAACGTCGTCGTGAGCTTTATGGTGAAGGATTTGCCATCACCGATATTAAGCGCTTGTGCAAGCCGTTGGAGCGTACAGGTGAAGACCAGTGGTCATCTGTGCTTACCCTGCCTGCCAACAGCAATCGGATGATGTATCCTATTCCTGACGCCGAGCTCAACTACAACCCGTACTATTCCGAGTCTGATGAGGCTTACAATGAAGGTCAAAACGATTATTGGGCTAAATAATCGATAGAATTTCTCACCCTGTCTGAAATTTCAGGCAGGGTGACTTTTTTGATACCTTTATTCTTTGCTTGATTGCTTATTTGCTTAAATGCTTTATTTCAAGATTTAAATTATTCATTATCATGAAGAAACAAATATTGCTTGCTTTCGCTGCTTTCGGTGTGGCGATGACGTTGCATGCACAGTTTCCCGCCACTCCTGATACGTTGGAGTTTCAGGGCAGGAAGATTGATGTGTCACCTTTCTTTAATGCCTTTCCTTATTCGCAGTTCAGAGTTTCTGATGATGGAACCAAGCTCTTTTTCCTAAAGAGTGGAGCCGAGTCACAGATGCAATGGATAGAACTGGATGGCAAAAGCAATATCTTAGAGGGCAAGGAGGCTATCCACGCCGATTTGAGCAAGCGCAATGGCTGGAGTCCTGAATACAATGCAGCCGACGGCCGTGTCTATTGGCTTGGCG
Source organism: Prevotella sp. (assembly GCA_050946475.1). Classification (GTDB taxonomy): domain Bacteria; phylum Bacteroidota; class Bacteroidia; order Bacteroidales; family Bacteroidaceae; genus Prevotella. The sequence continues at coordinate 2,926 of JBMNUW010000144.1, read as the reverse complement.
ACGAACACAATGAGGAACGCTTCAACATCTATCGTTCCAATCTGAATCATCCGGGTCAACCCGAGCGAATTACGGACGTACCTTATGTTTACGAGTGGGGATTCAACCACGACAAGAGCAAGATTGCCTATGTGGGACGAATGGGCCAGAACGAGAAACGACTCGATGAGCTGCACATCCTTGACCTGAATACCATGAAGGATACGCTCATCGGAGTGGACACACCGCAATATCGGTACACTTGGGGTGCCATCACTTTCCGTCCTGACGGAACAGGAATTATTCTTACAGCATTGAAGAATGCCGACAGGAAATATTGCACAATGGGATATGTTGATCTCCGGACCAACAAGTTTACGCCGTTCAACCGTCCCGACAGACAGGCAAGTTTCAGCGGATGTGACATCATGAACGACTGGCTCGATAACGATCACGCCTACTACTTCTCCGATGACGACGGTTATCGTAACTTATACGCTGTTGACTTACGTAACTTCAGCTGTAAACAACTGACCCATTTCAAAGAGCCTTTGCAGTCGGCACGACTGGTGAAAAGCGGAAAGAAGCAGTATTTGTTTGCTGTTCTCTCCACTCCGATACAATCAACGCTGCTGCTTCTCGACCCTCTGACCGGCAAGGAAGTCTATCGCCAGGAATCACCGCTCAACTATACGGTTGGTTCTGCCAAGGGTGACAAAATTCGCGCAGTGGCATTCAACAACACTACATTGGTAAAAGTGGTGGAACTGGGCATGAAGAAAAACAAGATTACTGAAAACACCTTGGTTGAGTTGCCCGAGGACCTCCAAAGCAGTCTTGTCACGGGAACGGTAGAACGGTTGTCTATTCCTACTTTTGACACCGACCCTGCCACAGGCAAGACAAGAATGATTCACGCCTATCTTTACAAGCCCGCTCATCCACTTCCTGCTGACAAGAGTGTGCTCATGGTGGAAAGTTTCTACGGTGGTGAAAACTATTACAACTCTGAATATCAAATCTATAATAAGGCTGGCATTTATGTGTTGAGTCCAAGTCCGAGAGGCAGTGATGGATTCGGCCGTGATTTTGCAGCTATGAACGATGGCGACCTTGGAGGCAACGAAATCATTGACGTGATGAAGTGTACGAAGGAAGTTGCTGACAAACTCAACATTCCTGCTGAAAGAGTAGGCTGTTTCGGAGTAAGTCACGGAGGATATGCTACCATGCGGCTCATGACTTTCCCCGGTGAGATTAATGGCAACAAGTTTGACTATCCTTACGGCTTCGGAGTAGAGACCGCAGGATTTGCTGACATCATTTACCAGCAATATCATACGAACATACCAGACTGGACCCTTCTCGAAGCAGGTGACCCCGTGAAGGATTACGCGAAACTCATTGACAGATCTCCTCTGTATCATGCCGAGCTTATCAGCGGTCCATTGCTGCTCTGTCACGGCAACAGCGACAACCGAGTAGACATCGAGGGCAGCCGACTCATGGCTCGCAAGCTTTTCAGTCTTAAGAAGCCCTGTCGCTATGTGGAGTTCGAAGGATTGGGCCACGGTGTCAAGGGCAAGGAACCGCTCAAGAAATTCTATCGTGAGGTATTTAAGTTCCTCGATAACATACTGAATCATCACATCGAGGATATCCATTGAAATATATCTCTTAATTGATTCATTTAATTATTACTATTTTACAAATTGATGGAGAGGCTGTGTCAAATTTGGCACGGTCTCTTTTTATTTACAATTTACGCTTAGAATTTACAATTTACGCTTAGAGAATAAGTATTTCCTGCGTTTCATTGACTTGAGCTCTGCCTTTATGGAAGTAGAGATATGACATTGTTTATATCTGATAAATGGCATTGTTATATAATAGTTATTCAACTTTCGCAAGTAACAATCACACTAATTGCAGGGCTGCCGGCCTTGTGCCGGCCCCCAACCTATGAGACATCGTAGATTCAAACGGGGTCCGGCACATTTCTGTCCCCCGATGAACGGAGGAACCGAATGGGGTTCGGCAACCCTGCAGTGAATGTAAGAATGGACGGAAGAGGTAGTGTTTCCGGGTGCGGATTCATTGTCTTGATGCTTGTCTATCAATAAATTTTCTACTTGCGAAAGTTTAGTAATAGTTATATAATAAAAGAGTCTTTTGCAAAATAAAAGAGCGTTATTCACGATATGAATCCATATCTTTTGTAATTCGTTCCTAACTGTGTCTGAGTGTTTCCCAGCCGGGAATTGATTGAGTCTCAGCCAGGAATTGATTGAGTCTCAGCCAGGGCATGATTGAGACCCAAGTGGGGCATGATTGAGTCCCAGGTGAGACATGATCGTGTCTCACCTGGGGAAGAATCTTGCCCCAGGTGGGAAAAGATTTTTCCCCACCTGGGGCACCTCCTGTTAAATATGGATTGACAATATAAATCAGCTGCTTTTATCTTTATTATCAGCTACTTTCACTCCTATTATCAACTGCATCCATTTATATTATCAATTGCTTTGCTATTCCTATTATCAGCTGCTTGCATTTATATTCAATTGCTTTTGCCATATTATTAATTCAACTTTTGCAAGTAACAAACACACCCCATTGCAGGGCTGCAGGCCCCATTCTACTCCCGTTAATCGAGGGGGTTATTCCCAAAAGGTATTCAGCTACCGGACCCAAACATGTAACAAAATGCCATGTTGAATAATGGTTGGGATTCTCCTCGTTGTGGTGGAGGATAGAGTTTACCCCCGGAGGGGGGGTCCGTTAACATAGCGAGGTGGATGAGCCATTGAGCGCAGCGATTTGGCGATTCCCCTCGGATGCGGCGGAAACGGATTGTTAAACCTACCCCCGAACGGGGGTTGCGTAAAACCTCACCAATGTTGATGCGAAATAATCAAATCATGCTTTTAAATAATGCGAAATATACATG
>JBMNUW010000143.1:0-8177 GCA_050946475.1 Prevotella sp. | reverse complement strand
AAAGAAAAACTTCCAAAGCAATTTTAGATACTTACAAGAGTGGGCTTAGCAATCGCAGTAAACTTTCCCATAAGCGTCGCAAAAACGAACAATGGCGAATCTTTTCCACAGAAGTTGCATCAACGCACTGACGCTGGTCATCAAGAAAGATTTTCTTTAATCTCAAAGCCATTCCTTCATCGTAAAAAAAGACGTTTGATTCGAAATCATGTTCGAAGCTTCTAAAATCGACATTTGTACTTCCTACAGTGGAAATGCTGTCGTCGCATACCATAAGCTTACTGTGATTAAATCCCCCTTGATACATATAGACGTGAACCCCTGCTTCCAACACCTCACGCACATAAGACACACTTGCCCATTCTACAACCCTTGAATCGCTTTTATAAGGTATCATCAGTCGTACGTCAACGCCTGTAAGAGCTGCCGTACGCATAGCAAATAGAATAGGTTCTGTGGGCAGGAAATAAGGACTTTCCATATATACATAACGCCGAGCTTCCAGCAATATACGTACATAGCCTTGCATAATGTCGGGCCATGGAGTAATAGGACTGCTCGTTACTACCTGTGCAATGCAATTATTGTTGATTGTAGCATCAACAGGAGGATAGTATTTACGATCAGTTATCAATGTCCGGTCTACAAAATACCAATCAACAAGAAAAGCACGCTGCACGCCATAAACGGCTCCACCCCGCAACATCAGATGAGTGTCACGCCATGGCTGGTCTGTGCCTTGTACATAACGCCGGGCAATGTTCATGCCACCCAGAAAGGCAACACGCCCATCTATAACGCAAAGCTTCCGATGATTACGGTAGTTTGCTTTGGATGTTGCCATGGGAAAACGCACTGGTAAAAAAGCATGCACGTCAACGCCGCCATCACGTAGACGTTCGAAAAACTTGTTAGGTACGTTCCAACAGCCCACATCATCATAGATAAGTCGCACTTCCACTCCTTCTTGCGCCTTATTGATAAGGGCATCTGCCACCATATTGCCCAACGGATCATCAGCGAAAATAAACCAGTCGAGATGAATATGATCTGTTGCCCTACTTATCTCGCGTAATAACACAGGGAAAAAATCATAGCCTGTCGTAAAAATATCCACCAAGTTATCTTTGAATGGCAATGCCATACTCTGATTTTTAAAAAGCAACATGAGCGGTCGATGAGACTCAGGCAATCGCAAATCACGTTGTTCAGCGAATTCCAACATGGAACGCTTAGTTAATTGATCAAGCGATTTCTGACTGACCAGTTTTTCCTTGCGAGTATTCTGTCCGAAGAAAAAATAGAATATAATGCCGGCCAAAGGCACGAAAAGCAACACCAGCATCCATGCCATTGTTTTGGCAGGCTGGCGGTTATCCATCAGAATCTTAAGCATCACAACAAGTATGGTGATGGTGTAAGCCACTAATAAGAACCAATGAATGAATTGCATATTCCTTTTATTTTAATTTTTATCCGACACTATCCTAATTTTAGTGTATACTGTTCTATGGATGTTTTACGTTTCTTTTTCGCATTTATACTTAAATGAACAAGCAATCTTGCAAAAGTAATCCTTTCAGGACTTTCTCTATCAACGAATACCAACAAGTTTATGTATCTGTAGACTGAGGCGCCACCGAGGATGATTCATTATATAGTCAATGCACCGCTGAATAATATCTGAATTGAGTTTGTCATCTTCTAAATCACAGGGTTGCAAAAAATAATGCTCGGCATTAATCTTCCATCGTTCAGGATCACTCTTGCCATCGAAAATACATTTCAACTCCTGGCAACAATCAACTTTCACGCTTTCCTTGGGCGAAACTGTGAGCCAATCAAGATTGTTTGGTGGAAGAGCAGTTCCATTACTCTCCATGGTTACGAAGTTAAAGCCTGCAGCATGGAACTTATCGATAAGTTCGGCATTGACCTGAAGTGTCGGCTCACCACCGGTAAGAACCACCATTGGATTTAATTGATGACGAAGACTGTCTTTAGGAACAAGTGCTACTGCATTCTGTACGATTTCGTCAGCGTCCATTCTTACATAATCGGTAAAGTCTGTATCACAAAACGAGCAATGGAGATTACAGCCGCTAAAGCGGACAAAAACGGCTGGAGTTCCGGCATGAAAGCCCTCCCCCTGAAGCGAATAAAATATCTCGTTTATCTTATAATTCATCTTTTGTTTTCAGTTTTGCAAAAGTCTACAAAAATAGTTGACAAACATTCAAAGACGGTAACAATCAATGTCTCTATGAGTTGACTATTTTTCATCCCTGTCAGAACAGTGGAGCTTCATCGTCATTAGTATACATCGCCGTATTGTTATCACTTTCCTGTACAATAGCACAATAACAGCAGGGAACTGTATCAACTATCCAACGTGCAATATTTTCTGCTGTCGGGTTAAAAGGTAGCACCTCATTTAGGTCAGCATGATCAAGTTTATCATGTATATGTGCCTTCACGACACCGAAATCAGCTACCATACCGTTCTTGTCCACCTCTTTAGATCTACAGTAAATCACTACATGCCAATTGTGCCCATGTACTTTCGTACATTTGCTAGAATAGGAAAGCTGAAGATGATGACTTGCCGATATTTCGATTTTTTTCTTGATATAGTACATATATTATTATAATATTGAAAATTCTTTTGACTATTTATCTTAAAAAGGAATTACAATCTGAAGAGCTTTCGCTAGTTACCTTTTAATTTCTGAATATGTGCAAGTTCTTTCAAGGCGAAGTCACTGCTACCAGGATCGTCAAGAAGCTTTTTAAGCAGGGCCTCAGCCTCATCAAGTCGTTCTAACTGCACAAGCACGACAGCCTTGCGTCGTTTGAGGAAACTAATGAATTCATTTTGCACTAAATCGGACGCCACAGCATCTTCATCACCTTCATCGTCGGAATCCACTTCGGAAAGCAACGAATCGATTACGTTGATAGCCCTATAATCGCCCATCTGAACAATACTGTTGATGTAAGCTTCTGTATAAAGTATATTATGCAATGGCAATGTTAATTCCAAATAATAGGAAGCCCTCTGATATTGTCTTAATTGCAGCAGACAAAATCCAAAATAAAAGCACAACACACCATACTGGTAACGATGACGCTTAGATTCCGCCACTAAGCTAGTGGGCATTGAACGTAATAAAGTTTCAAACCTTAAGGAAGCTTCGTAATACCTTCCCTCCAGAAAAAGCGTGTGGCCTTCGTAGTAAAAACGTCCCAAGTCAGGCGAATGAAGCCCTATAAGCATCTGTTCGTCAGAGGTAAGATTTTCATTTTCTTCCGAATTTACCTTGGCTAGTGCTTCTTTCCAAACATACCGGAATTTTTCCTGTTGTTTGCTTTCCGGCAACAAGTCGACACCTATAAGAACGCTACACATTCGTCTCTCTGTTTCTACAGAATCGACCGGACGTTCTTTCTGTATTGAGGACGGTACTTCCATGAGAGATGCACGATAGTAAAGTGTTTCCTCAGTCTGTCCTTCAGCCTCAAAATCCACCAGGAGATGACGAGCTTTGCGTGGATCTCGAGGGTCGTAATAGTCGAGATGCATCACCACGGTCTTTTCTCTGTAGTGTCCATCCGCTACTATTTCAGCAGAAAAATCCAAGCCAAGGATATTATCCGGATTGTCTATAACACATACCTCTTTTCCTCTATAAATGGTCAGAGTAATCGGCACCAAATCATTTAAAGAGAGTGTTGAGGAAATTAACTGTTGCAAGCTTCTTCCCTGTTTCTGCAAAATATGCCAGTCAGGTCCATTAGTCTGATGCAACATTTCCATCTCACGCAACAAGAACAATTCATGGTTTGTCACGGCATGACCCTTTTCCGGATCAGGATTGTCTTTACCCTTGTTCAATTTCAATTCATTGAAACGGTGAACAAAGGCAGTGTGCCAAGTGAAAACATCTCCGAAGGCACGTTCAAGCACTTCCACCACAGTACTGTCCGTCACGAGCAAGGTTTGAAAAATGTGAACATCAACCCTGGCATGTCGTTCATCCACTGAATAAACTAGCCTACAAGTCTCCGCTGCCTGATTGGTTTGATTGCACAATGAACGTACAATTTCTATATCGCTTAATGGAGATTCGTGGAAAAATAGATAATAGAGACGGATGTAGGGAGACTCTTTCCTCAATTGAATACTAAAATGACCACCCTGGTATTGAAAACGCACGTCTAATCCCCCGTCTACCTTGCTCCACTTGCCATTACAATTCATTTGTTTCAGAGCATAGTCCACGCTCAACTTGTTGTCCTCTAAACTTCGCGCACGTAGACTTTTGCCAGCGTCATGATGTTTACGCCAGGCTGGCAGGAACTGGAAAGCTACGATAAAGCTGATTGCCCACAGTATACCTATTATGATAATGTCATTATTCATATAAAGATAGGCAAAACATTTTGCCGCCTACAAATATACGACAATAAGACGAGAATTCTCTCTTTCTCGTCTTATTTTTTTGCCATCATCAACATTATCTTATCAATCTTTACACATGTTTCTTCTCCAACTCATCAGTATCTCACATGAGTGACATGTTCATTTAAAGAAATCGACAATTCTCTGTCTAGATGCTATTAATTTATTGCTCTTGCTACCATGATACCAGTTTGACTTTTATGGCGTGCAAGATACCGATAAAGAGTAGAGGGATCTTCTATCACTCGCTTAGCTGAAGAAGACGCGTGGATGATATGGAGACCATCTTTATGCCACACAGCAAAGGCCACATGACTAGTGTCTAATCCTCGCTTATTAGTCACGATAGCGATAATATCGCCATTCTGAATGACAGAGCGTAGAAGTTTAGTGTTTGCCACTTCGCTTTTGGGAATATATCGAAGTCGAAGTCGCGGAACAGAATCCTCCATCCGTCTAATATCATCCGTCCATTCGGGATGTATCTTAAGCATAGGATAGAGATTTCGATGAGTGGTCATATAGTTAACAGGCCAGTTTAAGACTGCTCGGAATGGAGGATTGGGCCGCTGAATGCTCTTCACGATTCCTTCGCGCTCATTGCAGCCTATCCAGTAGGCGAAATAGTGGAGACGGTCTACATAGTTCACTCTGCCACCGCGATATCGTATATGCCGGAGGTTGTCACAATAGCTTTCAAAAGTCTTTCGTTCTTGTTGTCGAGTTCTAGCCAGCGATAGCACTGATTCAAGAAAAGTTGTACAATCAAGTTGCCTCAGATTAACCACCAGTTGCTCCTCCTTATTTTTCTCAAGAGTCTTGGCTACATAAGGCAGTCCGAGAAGCTTTCGCGCAAAATAAACGATTTGGTCCCCCATTGACGTCATTTTTGGAGCTTCTCGAAGTAGTCGAATGACTTTTACGGAGTCGCTTCGCCAATAGTCAACTTTTTGTGCATTTGCAGATTGAACACCAAATACAAGCAACAGCATCAAAATGAAATACAGTGCTGTATAGTCTTTTTTCATTACTAACAAGAATTTATCTTTTTCCAAAATTAAATCCGACATAGAGATTGATATACCCAAATGAGTTATTGGTAGAAAATTGCTCTTTATGATAGTTGTATGAGTGGAAAATGGCACTTGCTCCCGCATACCATCGCATATTGTTATAGACCAGTCCCAGCCTCGTCACACCATCGAAATTGAAATTTTTTATATCGAAGTCCTTAAAAATCTGATTGAATGTGTTGTTCACTTCGTTCTTAGAATGCTTGTAGCCCAAACCTAACGAAAGAGAGACGTTCAACAGCCAGTTATGGGCAAAGACCCAATTGTAGGAATAGCCTCCACTAACTGTATAATCGTAATAGTTTACTTGGCCTACAGTCAAAGTTGAATCCACATATTGTTGCGTCACTTCTTCTCCCATTTTTTCGGTCACGAGCGTACGAAACTTATCCCAGTCAATGTCCAGCTTATGATGTGTATATCCAATTCCGAACAAAGGGCTTCCACATGAGCGTCTCTGAATAGTACTCTGACTGTAAGCTGCTGGATAAGAAAACTTTCTATGATTAAATATGTAATAAAGATTAAAGCCCTTAACACTCGACTTGAATCCATCAAAAGTAGCTCCTTTGAGTGGCGACGTGTCAAGATCATCGTCAAGCTTGATTTTACCTATGGTGTAATCGTCTCCAGACTTGCGATAAAAGAAGTCTAATCCAATTTGATTACTATATAAACTGAGACTGAAATCCTGCTTGTGACTATCGTCATTTAGCCGGGCAAGGTCGATAGTATAGCCCAAAAATATCCAGCGCCAACCGAAATATGGCCCGAGCTTTATACTTGGCTTTGGCGTGAAGTCGATACTCCGTCCATTGGAATAACGTAAACGATAGAGCTCATAAGTGTTGGTATTCTGAAGCATAACTGTATAATTGTAACGTTGGGGTTCAACGTAAGCCGTGTCCACGCGCGAGAACTCTTTCACAAACTGATAGACAGCATTGAGGATAGGGTTACGAAGGCGATGTCCTCCGTCGTGGACGGTAGAGTCTGCATTCTGGGCTAGTGCAATTGCTAAAGGGAATATAAAAGAAAACAGAGACATCGGCCATTAAAATTTACCCAGAATTCTGTCCATCACCCAGTTTACAGGCGTTGCACTAACACTGGTACAATCGCAATGTCCAATGCCCTGGAGATGTTCGATGACATTGCGAATGATAGGCATCTGCACATAGGGAGGATTGGGAACATTAATGCTAACATTACCGTCAGAAGTAACAAGGCGAATGGGGTCATAACTGAAGACAGAAAACTCAAGCATTCCCTTCTCACCAATGATTTCAATACAGTCCTCGCGTGCACTCTCGTGGCCCACGAAACACCAAGATGCACTCCCCGGCATGCCGTTAGCAAAACGGATTACAGCGCTCACCGTGTCCTCGGGCTCATAGAGATGTGCTCGATTGGCCACATAGCCATGCGCCTTAGTAATAACGCCAAAAAGATCTTGAATGAGGTCCAACTGATGAGGGGCTAAGTCATAAAAATAGCCGCCTCCGGATATTTCCGGTTGCAAACGCCATGGTAATACTTCATCTGTTCTGTTATCAAGTTCACGAGGCGGTACGGAGAAGCGAATTTGCACATTGACTACTTTACCGATAGTTCCGTCGTTCACTATCTGCTTCACACGTTGAAAGTAAGGAAGGTAGCGTCGATAATAAGCAACGAAACAGGGAATACCAGTACGCTCGCTTATACGGTTGACGCGCACGCAGTCCTCATAACTAGAAGCCAAAGGTTTCTCAACGTAAACCGGTTTGCCAGCCTGCATGGCCATGATGGCATAAGTGGCATGACTAGAGGGCGGTGTGGCAACATAAATGGCATTGACATCCGGGTCATCTATTAGCATCTGGGCGTCGGTAAACCATTTTCTGATATGATGCTTTTCGGCATAAGCCCTGGCATGAATTTCACGGCGGCTCATCACAGCCACTACATCTGAACCTTCTACTTCGCTAAAGGCGGGACCAGACTTTTTCTCGGTCACTTCTCCGCAACCTATGAATCCCCAATGTATCTGTTTCATGTTTTTATCGATTTTCTGTTTGCTGTTCTTTGACGCGCTCTTCTCAATAGATTCTCAAGACGCAAGCACAAGGCTACACGAAGAGAGAATATCTTCGTGGGAGCCATAATGAGGAACCTGCAAGGTACAAGAAATTGCGAAACGTAGAAATATTATTTACGAATGTAATCCTTAGTCACCATGTCATAATAGAGGGCTTCCAATTCTGAGAGCTTAAGCCGTTCCACACTATGTTCTATTTCACTGATAAGCATCGAACGTCGTTGCTCATCATCCTGACTGCAAAAAGAAGAGAATGTCTTTTTCATCACATCGGCAAAATTACACAAAAAATACTAGACATTAGTTTTCCGACCGAAAAAACTTTGAATCTTATTCTTTTCACTACGTTGCTTTTCACTCTCTCATGTGTATAACTTGATTGGATTAGAATACAATATGAAATAAAATAATATAAAATAAAAAAAATAGGCTGTCTCACGACAACCTATTTCTTATAACCTTAATAATCTAATACCATGAAAAACACACCTGCAAAAGTAGTAAACTTTTCAATATTAAGAAACTTTTTACTAAATGAAAATCGCTATTTTAATACTAATTA
>JBMNUW010000142.1:0-8182 GCA_050946475.1 Prevotella sp. | reverse complement strand
TGGTAGAGAAAATTACGCACCAACGGGCAGTCACCGACATTGAATAAGGTGTTGAGTGCCTGGATGCGTGCATCCCCCAAGTATTGCAGCTGTTCGTAGTAGGGACAGTCCATGTAGGTCTCTATGGCGCAGAGCCTGGCCGTACGCCATCCTACCTCGAGAATTTGCTGAAGTTCCTTGTCCGAGGTATTCACCGTACTCTTGCGCTCCAGTGGGTAACCGATGAAAAGACCGGTTATGGAATCGATGGAAAGTGGCTCGTCGGCAGTATGGACATCCAGTTGTATGTATCTGTAGGTACGCCACGACAGCGTGGTATAAGTTTGCCGGCCGCCGCTGAGCTGGAGCGAGTCGCGACGACCGCGGATAAACTTACCTTTCCACTCGTTACGATTGCCCTTGTCGTAGTTTTTCTTGAAGAGGCTCTCGGCATAGGTTATAGTCAGCGAGGCTCCATTTCCACCGTGCAAGTACACCTGCGGGAAGGCATTGGTGAGTACGCCATTGTCGAGCAGGATGTGCGCGGTGGTGTGAGCCGGAATCATTCCCATGTCGGGGCCGTCTACTTTCTTCAGTGTCCGTTCCTCCTTCAGTTCCATGTCGGGCAGTGTGGTGGGCTGTAGCAGCCAGCAGTTCTGCATGCCGAAGCCCTTGTCGTCGTTCTGTTCGCGCAGGTAAGCCGGTGCGACGACGATTGCTTTGGGCCATGCTGCCGTGGAAAGATTGGATGAGGCAAAGTCCGACACACGTCGCGAGAAGTCGACGGCCTCGCCCGGGCCAGCAACGTAAAACTGTCCAACGTCGATATGAATGGGGTTATAGCCTTCATCCTGCATACACGACCAGGAACCGTCAGTACTGAGCTGACCTTCGGGAGTGGTATCGTCAAGGATGAATCCCGTGCGCAACGAAACGTTGGCCTCGGGCTTGTCCTCGCCCTCGTTCCACACTTGGGCTGTCACGATGTTATTCCCCGTATGAAGGACCGGTGCAAGGTCAACGGTAGCATAGTTCCAATGGTCAATATCAAAGCGATGGGGACCTAATGAGACTAGTCTGCCATTGACAAACAACTTGTAACGATTATCACCCGAGACACGCACGCGATACTGGGCGGGAACTGCATTGAGATAGATAGTCTTACTAAAGTAGTACACGCCATAGCCATGGGCTGAAGCACCTGGACAAGCTATCCATTGCCCCCTGAAAGTTTTCGGACGTTGGACTCCAAAAGTAGCACAGGTAGCCGAAAGCGTGAGAGCGACAGCTATCGTGGCTGAAGAAATGAAACGAGTCATAGTTGTTTGATGATAGAATTTGCTATGCAGGATAAATAACGAAGATGGCATCTCTTGACTTGCCGTAAGCAAGGGTATGTACTACTCTACCACGACACGTACCTTGCCAAGATTATAGATGCGGGTATAGGTAGTCTGGGCGTTGCCCTCACGCTCCGAACCGATGCGAACAGTGGGGAAATAGGTTCCTGGACTGTCGTAGCTTACAGTATAGTCGAACTCTACTGTCTCATCATTGTTACTGTATGTGGCTTTCGAGAGGTCTGTATCACCATTAAATGTCTTCGTGTTGTCAGTCATCCAGCGGGCTTCCACCACTTTGCCGGTGCCTTTGGGGCAAACAGCCTTCACATGAATAGTCACCGGCTGTCCTGTCTTCACTGTGGCTTTCTGCTTACCATCCACAGTTGCCACTACTACAGGCTGTATACCTCCACGGTCACTGCCTTCCTCGGCGAGCACCACCTGCCCCTCTTGAATGGAATAGTCGCTGGTCTTCGAAGGCTCGATGCCTTTCTCTACCCAAGCACTCACGTCGAGCAGAGCTTGATAGAGAATGGAATTATAGTCCACGATTTCCGTGGGGTCATCCACATTCCCATGTGTCGCCTTGTCAGTATACCAAAGCCGGAACTGGTTGTCAGTCTTGTCGCCGAGGTGCTCCTTCACCTTGTTGCGATACCAGTCGCCCTGCCAGGCGAAGGCCTCGCGGTCGTAGGTGTTGCACACGAGAATCATCTTGCCGTGAATCTTGCCCTCGGGCAGACAGCCTGCGGCACTTTGGGTGATGTGCGGCCCGAGCAGGAACGGGCGCTGGGGATAGATGGGCACGTCGTTCACGCCTCGGAACTGGTTCCACACGTAGTAGTCCTTCGAGGGCACTTGGTGACGATAGTAGGTCTGCACGGCGAGCCAGTCGGAGTTGTCCACCTGCACGGAGTCGCCCACATGGAGCAGCGTGAGGTTGGCCGGAGCATTGATGGGAGCTAAAATGACGTAGTGGTTCTTGGTGCCCGTAATCTGCAATCGCTTGCCGGCACCTTTTCCGTTAAGCAGGATGAGGTCACCGCCCATGCCGATGTCGGGCACGTTGGCGTCCACCTCATAGACCACGGGCTTCTCCTTCACGTCGCTGCCCATGCTTGCCCACGCCTTGTCGGCGGAGCCGCGGTCGGCAGCCGAAAGGGCTTCGACGAGTCCGAGCCGTTCTGCCTCATCCTGTCCGATGATGCGCCTCACCACGGCCTTCTGTTGCACATGGTCGCGTTGCAGCGAAGGAGGATTGTCGTAGCCCTGATAGCCCGGTACGTTCCAGAAGTCGTGATGGAAATAGGTGGGGTCGGCGGCCACCACTCCTTGGTAGAGCACGAGGAAGCCGTGGGCGTCCATCTCCTTCCAGCCATACCATGAACGGATGGGGAAGCCCATGCGCGTACACTCCTGCAACACCTGTCGCTGTTCGGCAGTAAGCGTGGCGTAGGGGTTGCCGCTGCCGCCAGGCTCCAACGCATCGACAATGTCACCCATCTTATCCTTCAACACTCTGAGAGCATACATGCGCACGGCAAACACATTGGGGATGGCCTGAGGCGATCCGAGCACGAAGGGCACGGCACCGTCCCACACACCTTCGGTCGACTCCATACTGCCCGTAGTGCGATAGGCACCGCCGCTACCGCCGAAACAGTAGCCGAACGGTCTGTCGCCTCCATAGATTTTCTGAGCCACGAAACGCGAGAACTGGGCGCAGGCGGCATTGGCACGGTAGGCACCGATGGTGGCGGGACGCTTGGTGCTGGGGTCGTTGAAGTCGAGATGTCCGCCCTCATTCGTCTCTACGAAGTAAGCCCCGTGAGTCACGCTAAAAGCTATGGGATTCACCTCGGCAGGAAAAGTCTGTGCTGATGTCTCGCTGTCGGGAAATGGAGTTACATATTGAAAAAAACGACCTTGGTACTTCTGGGTGACCGGAAAATAAAACGAAAAGCGTGTTCCGTCGCTGAATCCGCCATGCACATAGCGACAGCGAACGGGCTTCATAATGATGCGGTCCACGTCGATAAAAGGGTTCTTGAAAACCGTGTCGGCCAACTGGAACGTGTAATACCTGCCCACGAGCGAACGTGCGCTGGCTTGTGGTAGCCACAGAACGACAAGTAAAAGAACGGATAAAAACTTTATTGTCATATTGATAAGCTATTTAATCATTCGTATTTTCGTATTTCAATTTTCCCATTTACATGAAAGGAATGGAAAGTGCTACTGATAATCATGAGGAACAGACTTCCTCAAAATCCTTCTTTCCCGGCCCATCGTCCATGCAACATGTCGGCACTGAGCTTAGGCTGTCGATCCCGGGTGAAGATTCCCTTGAGGTTCATGCCTCCGACCCTCATGATAGCCTGCCCAGTCTTGAAGTCGGCGAAATTCCACACCATCATGCCTGCCACAAAAGACCTGGTATTGGCCATATCAAGATATGTCTTGATTAGTTTCCACTGGAATTCCTCGGAGAACATCTCGTCATTTCGGGAATGCATACCGGATATGGCATCGGCACCAAACTCAGTCATTACAATGGGTTTGTCGGGAAACAAAGCATGGAGCTTATCGAGCTCAGTACCAAGTCTGCTAATAGCCTTGGGAAACGACCCGATGTCAGTATACCAGCCATAGTATCGATTAATGGCGATGAAATCGGCAGCTCCGAGCCAGTCAGAGGGACCACCCATGACACCTACGAAGGTCACAGGACGCGTGTCGTCGAGCTGTCTCGCCTCATCCATCATACTGGTCAGGAATTCCTTACCACGTTGATGTTCAGTTTGGGCACCGGTCTTTTCCTCGCCGGTGAAGGCGACTTGGCCCTTCTTTTCCAAAGCGGGCTCATTGGCCACGCACCATGCGATGACCGAGGGATGATTCTTGTCACGCGCTATCATCTCACGGATGTATTGCGAGCACTGTTGCCTACGCGCCTCGAGAATATTGTCGGCATCATAGAAAGTGAGGCCCACCGCAGGAATCTCATCAATGACAAGAATACCCTCACGGTCGGCCAAGTCATAAAACTGCTCGTCGTAAGGATAGTGGGAAGTGCGCACGGCGTTGGCTCCCAGCCATCTCATAAGCTGAAAATCCTTTACCATAACGGGCAGCGCTGTACCCCTGCCAAAGACAGGAAAGTCTTCATGACGGCCAAAGCCACGTAAACGAATGGGCTCATCATTGAGCAACAACTGTCCGTGACATACCCTAATGGTGCGGAAACCGAAGACTTGGTTGTAACAGTCGACTGGCTTCTCTTTATTCACGAGTTGCACCTGCAATGTGTAGAGATGAGGATGAGCTGGTGACCATAGCTTCACATTGGCAATGTTCATCGTAACCTTACATACACCGCCATGAAAAGGCAATTTCTTACGGGCCACTACACAATCACTGTCTATGACGGACAGGTCCAGCTGACAATCACCTCCTTCCTTCTCGATCTCAATATTTATCTTGCCGTGACAGTCTGTCTGCACCGTGATGTCATTGAGGCGCAGATCATGAGGCTCAGACATGAGCCAGACATCACGGTTGAGTCCGCAGTAAGGGAAAAAATCGTAGTTGGCATCCGGGAAATTGTGCATGGCTCCACCCTTTAACTTTCCGGCCGGAACACGGTCAGGTCTTAGTTCGTTCTCTACTCTGACAGTAATGCGGTTGGGCTCACCCCATTTCAACCAACGGTCAATAGCGAAAGCAAAAGCCAAGTGCCCACCCTCGTGGGAACCTACCAGTTGACCATTGACCCAAACTTGGGCTGCATAGACTACTGAACCAAAACGCAGTACCACCCGACGGTCGCGCCACGATGAGGGTACCACAACCATGCGCTCGTACCACGCCGGTCCCATGTAGTTATGCATATTCTCAATCTGTTCATTCCAGCTTCCAGGCACGGCAATGTCGGTCTTTTGAGGCAATCCTCGTTGCCACTGCATCGACAAGCCTACATTTGCAGAGTCTGCACAGAAAGACCAAAGGCCAGAGAGATTCATTGCCTCACGACAAGCATTGACCTGTGGACGAAGGGAGACATTCAGACAATTCTTTGTCTCACCTTTTGAAAGAAGGGGAAAAAGACAGATAATAAATAAGCCGATAATTAGTCTGCGCATAATCAGAGAATTTTATTTTAGCGGACAAAAGGTATGGGAAACGTGAAAAAACTAGTTTCTCATTATTTCCCATACCTGCCAATTTCACAATAGATTTCAATCAGGTCTTTTGGTAAATCTTTTACCAGTTAGGATTCTGCGTGAGCGAAGAGTTCTTGTTAATATCCACTGCAGGGATAGGAAACAACTCATTCTTGCCCTCAACGAATCCGTTTCCAGTAGTCTTAGTCGAGAGAATATACCAGTTTTCAGGACTTTGAGCCACGGTATTGTTGCCGTCTATGTAACCGTTGAACTTGTAAGAGTACTTACCGCAATCTGCCAATTCAGTGGCTGCGTCTCCCCAACGTACAAGATCGATAAATCGTTGTCCCTCATAGAAGAGTTCTGCCTCTCGCTCGGCTTTCACCCCATAAGTGGTATTATCCATATCGAGTGCCGGCGCATCGTCCAATCCTGCACGCCGCCGAACCATGTTAAGAGCTTCAAGACCCGAAACTGCGCCTTGTTGTCCGCCCATAGCAACAGCTTCAGCATAGTTGAGAAGTACTTCAGAGTAGCGCATGTATACTGTATTCTTCTTAGTGTACTGCACGGCATAATATGCTCCTCCCATTTGGTCGTCGGCAAGGCATTCGTTCTTCACGCGGAAATAACCCTGGCAATTTTCAACTTCCTGCTTGATGCCCTTGCTGCCCGAGTAACTATAGAGTGTCTCATCAAGAAGGTCCTCATAACTGGCCAGCGTTCCACGGTAACGGCTTGACTTTTCACCTGTTGATGTCAAATCGTGCTCGTCCATAAACTCGCCGAATTCCTTAGAGGCTGTTCCGCCCAGACCCCAGCAAGTTGACTGACGGAACTTAGAAGGCAAGTTGAGCGTTCCGTTGGAGATACCGAAGCAAGCCAAATCAAAGAGTCCTTCTTGTGAAGTTTCCAGTCCGGAGGCGTCTGTGATGTTGAATTCCCAGATGTTCTCAGAGCAAAAGTCTGAAGACGAACTGTTGAGGGAGTCATAATCGCTGACCAGTGCATACTTACCCGTTGCAATTACCTTATTATAGAGAATATTGGCAGCATTGTCGTAATCCTTTGCCCATAGATAGGCCTTACCAAGATAAGCATAGGCTGCCTCTTTAGTAATGCGGCCTCCGATTTCCGACTGCCCGTCAACGCTACTCTTCGAGGGTAACTCTTCAGCTGCGGCGGCAAGCTCGCTTTCTATCCAGCTCCATGATTCTGCTGCAGGAGTATTACCCTCAGAACCATCAAGAATATGGTCGGCAAGCGGAGGGTTGCCGAAGAGTTGCACTAGATACATCATTTGAATGGCACGAATGGCACGAGCTTCAGCCACTACGCGATTTTTCACATCAGCAGAGGCAACGGTGTTGTTGGGCACATTCTCAATAATCATGTTACACCAGTAACAGATAGTGTAGAAGTAAGACCAGATCATAGAGTAAGTATTACTCTCAGCCGTTTCGTTATATTGGTAATGTTCGCCGAGTTCTCCCCCCATTCTGCCCAGTTCGTACATGAGCGAGCAATAACTATCGGAAGTTTTCGACATGTACCAATAAAAAGTACTTCCGTGCAACTTACTGTAAACGGCTGCAATGAACTCAAGAGTTTCCTCGTCATCGGCTGTAGTATATTCATCTGTGGTCACTACGCCTCGCTGTTCGATGTCGAGTCTGTCCTCACTACAGGAAGCCAGAGAAAGGAAACCAATAAGCAATACAATATATAGAACTATTTTCTTCATTGTTGTAGGGTTATTGAAGGTTAGAAAGAAACATTAAGTCCGAAGCTCACTGACTTGGAGATGGGGTAACCGCCAAAGTCGACGGCCATGGCGCTTGCATCGGTACCACGTACCTCAGGATCGTAGCCGGGATAGTCGGTGAAAGTAAAGAAATTGTCGAGAGAAATGTAAAAGCGTGCTGAGGACAAGGTGATTTTCCTGAGTACACTCTTGGGAAGGGTGTATCCCAGCTGGATCTGCTTGATTTTAAAATAGTCGCCTGAAAAGACAAAAGCCGAAGAGTCATAAAATTTCTCGTCATCCTGATAGAGAGCCGACGGCATGGTGGCACCGGTAGTGTTCGATGAAGTCCAGCGGCCGTTGTAAAGGAACATTGGCTTCTGGCGACTGTTGTTTGCAAGTCCGTAGAAAATTTCAGAACCATGTGAACCGGCACCATATGCACTTAGGTCGAAGTTCTTATAGCTCAGGTTTATGGTGATGCCATAGGTAAAGTCGGGGATGGCAGAGCCAAGATTGGTGCGGTCGGCATCAGTTATTTGGTCGTCACCGTCTATGTCCTCATAGATGGGCTCTCCTGTCTCGCTGTTCACTCCGATATACTTATAGCCGCGAATATACCAAATAGGGTATCCTTCCTCAAAAGCTGTGACAGCTGTACTCATAGAGGGCAATGTCGACCCCTCTATGCGGATTCCCTTGCCACGATATTCAGTAACCTTATTACTCACGGTAGCTAAGTTGCCTTTTACTGAATAACTGAAATCGCCGATATGGTCGCGCCAGCTGGCCTCAAACTCGAAGCCGGTGTTGCGCACCTTTCCTAAATTCTGATACATATAAGTTGCACCAGTAGTCAGAGGAGCCGTAGAACGTACAAGCAGTCCATCGGTAATCTTGTAATAATAATCAATTGTAGTAGCTAACTTGCCGTTGAAGAAACGAAGGTC
>JBMNUW010000141.1:0-8331 GCA_050946475.1 Prevotella sp. | reverse complement strand
GTTATTAACTTTTTCCTCCTGTTCTGTCTCCTTCCTTGAGGATTCCGGGAACGTCTGAACATTGTGAAACATGTGGAGACTTAATTCCTGCTCTATTCCCTCGGCAGTTATCCGTCCTTGTAAGTACGTCTTGATGATTCTGCCTTGGTAGATATACGACACGATATCGCAGGTGTCGGTCAACGCCGAGATCATGTGTGACGACAGCAGAAAACTGCTGCCTTCCTGTTTTCTCTTGTTAATCCATTTCTTCAAGATGATAACACCAGCGATGTCCAATCCGTTGAAAAGCTCGTCCATGATGTATAAATCATTTGGGCAGAGCATCAGTGCCATGACCATCAGTCTTTTTCTCATTCCTAAGGAGTATTTCGAAGGAAATTTATTCAATGGCAAATTGAACAGTTCGTTCAGTTGATAAATATCCTTGTCCGAACACTCAACATTTCCAGCCTTGATGCAGAAATCGAGAAACTCCTTGCCCGTCACCAAGGGATAGAAGTAGGGCGTGTCGGGCAAATGGCCAATGCGGATAGGGTGGTCGGTCACTATTTCCCCTTCGTATCGCTCAAGTCCGGCAAGGCATCGGAAAAGAGTGCTCTTCCCCGTGCCATTCTCACCAATGATGCCGTAAGACTGACCATTGCCTATCTCGAAAGAGATGTCGTGAAGTATGGCTGACGAACCATATTTCTTGTTGAGATTTTCTATTCTAATTATTTTCTATAGCTATTGTAAACGAGCAACATTAACAAAAAGGAAACAAGTATTGAGAGCGGAAGTGCCAAGATTTGAACAAAGGGCAGAACATTCAGACAGAAAAGTAAGGACGTGGAAAGGAAGATGAGGATGAGATTGTCTATGCCAAGATACCTCGTCTCCTCTACCTCAAAGAGAAACAATGCCGAACAAAAATATATTTTTAGGACCCTTACCACTGTGTCAATGTCTATACTGTGGAACAGAAGTACCGCGAAGAACGGGACTAAAAGCCAAAACGTGTTAGCGAAAGCATACTTTAATTGTAACGTAATCAGTCGGCGCACGGAACGATAAAACAATAGGTACTCTTTCCTTATCGGCTGTTTGCTTGGCTGACAATCTGTTTTCCGAAGGGGAAAAGTGCTAAGTGTGCCAAACGGAAGTGCATCCTGCCCCATGGAATTCCGATAATGGTGATGCATAGTAGGATTCCGAAGAGCACGTGGCTGAGTGCAATCCAAAGACCACCGACGAAAAACCACAAAATATTCATAAAGACATCGAGACATCCACCTCCAGAGGGTTTGTCTTCTATCTTAGAACCGAAGGGCCAAAGAGCAAGAATACCAATGCGCATGGTGGCAATGCCGAAAGGTATGCCGATGATGGTTATCATAAGGATGAGAGATGAAATGAAATATTCCAATGCAATCTCCAATCCACCGAATATAAGCCAGATGATGTTACCTAAAATTTTCATAAGCCTTAATTCCGCACCACTTGAGTTTAACGAAGTTTATAGGTTCCTTAGCAATAACTGGTCCCCAAGTTTTTACATCAGTCCTATCTGCGCTTGGCAATCAGAAAGCAAACTTTCATTGCTCTCGTTGGCAAGGACGCTACCATGTCAGAAATCTCACTTAAATTAAGCGGTGCAACAAAATCAAACGAAACACCAACAAGGCTTGGCAAAAATAGCAATTAAATCTGAGAAAATGACACGTCTCTGCGGATTTTTTCCATCATGGAGTATGTCGACCGCAAATTGACTCTTGGAGTTGATAAAGCTCTCGGGCAGCGCTGCAAGAGTTTCGACTATGTTACGAAGATTTAATAGATAGAGAAGACCATCATGCTTTCTAAGATACAAATTAGTTATAAGTATTGCAAACATAAATGTGCCAATCCGAATAAAAGAATCTTCAATATGAAGATGGAAATATTATAGTATTTGTATTGTCATTATATTCCTTGAAATATACACTATTTCGGAATTATTGTGTAAGTTTGCAGTGAACTTCATCGGCAAGCTGAATTGACAAGGCGAGGGATAGTTGCCAGTTGACTTTGTCGAATGAAGGCTTAAAAAGACAATAGGTAAAATGAGACATGAAATTGACTTGAAAACGTGGGACCGTGTGGACAACTGGCGGTTTATGAAAGGATTTGCCAACAGCTGGTACTCTGTCACTTCAGAGATAGACTGTACCAAGGCTTTCCTTGAAAGTAAAAAACAGCACAGCTCTTTTTTCGTGAAGTATCTCTACGCCATGATGCGTGCCACCAACGAAATACGCGAGTTCGGCTACCGGCCCGACGGAAAGGGCGGCGTGTGCTGGTTCGACTCCATAGGCGCTACAGTTCCAGTCGCTGTCCCCGGCAAAACTTTCTATACCGTGCTCGTACCTTACATTGAGGATTACGAAGAGTTCTATGAACAGACAAGAAAGCTGATGAAGAACATTCCAGAGGACGGCGACCCCTACGGTGTGAACCGCCAACTGATAGAGTCGGGTGAGACAGGAGTGGTGAATATTTCTGCTACGCCGAAGCTCTATTTCACAAGCATGACCTACACCTTCCACCGACCAGGTTTGGGTAGCGACTGGCCCCTGATGAATGTGGGGAAAGTGATACAACGAGGCGACCGTTGGGTGATGCCCGTAGGCGTCTACGTGGACCATTGTTTTGTGGACGGTGCAAATCTCTCCGACTTCTTCGAAAAGATGCAGCTTTATCTTGACGCTTAGTTGCTGACAACATTTGATTGTTGAACATGACAACCGAAGTCTGAGGAGAGTAGGGTCGCTGTCAGGAGTACTTAGAAAATAGAGAATGATATTCTTCAAATAACTAACATCCCACTGCAGGGTTGCCGGCCTTGTGCCGGTCCCCGTCTGAATTTACAATGCTTTGCAATTGGGGGCCGGCAACCCTGCAAAAGGCATGTATATTGCTTGCGATAGTTGAGGATGTAATAATAATAAGATAACGGTTATGAGTATTCTGATAAAAGACACTACACGCGAGGAGCGCATACGCATTCTTCACGAATCGCTGGATTGTGGAGCCGGCGGCTGCGAGAACTGTTCGAGCTGCTGGCTGGGAGGCGGCAGCATCGACGACATCTACAAAGACTATATTGATGGCAAACGCGAAATAAGCGACATCAACCGCGAGTACAGTGAGCGCATGGCAGGACGACAGCGCGGTTAAAGCCCCTACCCCTCTTCTGGCAATGATTCCGTTTCTTCCGCGTTGTTCGGCAAGCGCATCCTGCGCTTCGGATTTTCTTTAGCACCGTACTTAATGAGTTTACGAGCAGCAGTGGCTATGCTGTGACCAGAGGAAGAGGCACTAATCTTTAGGTCATTGAAGCTCTCGCGAGTTTTGGTTAGCAGGTCATCGGCATCCTTTAGTCGCTCGTAGAACATTTGCACACGATTTACCAGTTCGTCGGCGGCTTTCATCATCAAGTCTTGATTGGCAGCCTGTCGCTCTTGTCGCCAAGACATTTCGAGCACACGAAGCATCATGTATAAACTCTGACTGCCCGTGATGACCACATTCTGGTCATAAGCCTCCTTCCACAAACCGGGAGCATTGCTAAGAGCCAGTTGCAAAGCTCCCTCGCTGAAGACGTACATCATCACGAAGTCCAGTTTGTGATGGTCGTCGGGTGTATAACTATAATATTTTTTGTTGGAGAGTTCCTTGACATGTTTCCTCACCGATTCGATGTGACGGGCAAGGGCGTCGGCTCGCTGGGCATCGGTTTTTGCATTATAGTAGTCTTCGAAGGCCTTGAACGACATCTTCGAGTCGATAATGACATCGCGCTTGTCCGGAAAGTGAAGTATGACGTCAGGAATGAGCTTCTGTCCGTTTTCGCCCGTCACAGCATGCCCGTTGTTTTTCATCATTGTCTGTTCCTCAAACTGCACCCCTTCTTCCAGTCCCATGTTTTCCAGAAGGGTGCGCAGTCTCAGTTCTCCGAAATTCCCCTGAATCTTATTCTCGCTGGTCAATGCGTTGGCTAATTTGTCGGCACGCTCTCCCACTTCGTGCGCCTGCTGTATATTGGCTTTGATGGATGCGTCGAGTCGCTCCATGGTGGTTGTCTGCTGCCGTTCGGTCTTCTCCACGGCCTCTTTCATCTGCTTCAGACTCTCGTGCAGAGGCGTAAGAATGGTTGAGAGTTGTTTTGTATTGGCAGATGAAAGTTCCTCCGAACGTTCCTTCAATATTTTTTCCGACACGGTATTGATTTGTTCGCTTATGAGCCGTGCCTGTTGTTCCTGTTGCTCGTGCTGTTGCTGACGCATCTGTTCCATTAACGTTTCATACTGTGAACGAATGTCAGCCATGCGCTTTTCATAGTCCTGCTTCAACTCTTCCACACGATTCCCATAGTTCTGTCGCTCTTCTGAAAGTTGTTGTACGAGCTGACTATTCTGATTTTGCAGGATGTCGTGTCTTGTGCGAATATTGTTATAGTCGTCCGTAAGACTCAAATTTTCGGTCTGAAGGGACTTCTGTTCCTCTGTCAGTTTGTCTATCTGAACTTGTAAATGTTGCGATTGTTGTTTCAGAAAAGCAGCCTCCGTGGTCATCCGTGCCGTTCTGCTGCGCTGGAGGAAATAGCCTATGGCTACCCCGATAACCACACCGACTAAAAGATAAACGAGCATCATAAAGATGGTGATTTATATAAAGATGAAGCTTTAAAAGTATAATTATAAATTAGATGGAACCTTCGCCGAAAGAAACAGTCTTCGTGTTTTTTACTCCGGCACACTAATTAAAAATTACCAGACACATAATTAATTATTGGTAATTGCGAGTCTTTCCTTCCTCGTCAAGGAATCTACGCGTAATGCCGCCATACTGGTCGATGCGACGGTCGCGGAGGAAAGGCCACCAACGTCGCACCTGCTCACTATGAGCGAGGTCTATGGTGACCACCTGTTCTATCTCCTTGTCGTTGGGCGCCCGATAAAGAAATTCACCCTGAGGGCCAGCCACGAAACTCGACCCCCAGAACTGGATGCCGTGAGTCAGGCCGCTGGGGTCAGGTTCGTAACCTACGCGATTCACTGCCACTACGGGCAGTCCATTGGCTACAGCGTGCCCACGCTGTACGGTGGTCCATGCCTCTCGCTGCCGCTCCTGTTCGTCGGGCGTGTCGGTGGACTCATAGCCGATGGCGGTGGGATAAATAAGAATCTCTGCCCCGCGGAGAGCCATCAGTCGGGCAGCCTCCGGATACCACTGATCCCAGCAGACAAGCACACCGAGTCGACCCAAGGATGTATCGACAGGATGGAAGCCTAAGTCACCTGGTGTGAAATAGAACTTCTCATAGTAGGCTGGGTCGTCTGGAATGTGCATCTTGCGATAACGTCCTGCGATGGAACCGTCGCGTTCAATCACAACGGCAGTGTTATGATAAAGGCCGGGTGCGCGGCGCTCAAACAGGGATGTCACTATCACCACCTTGTTTTCGCGTGCGAGGTCACCATAGAACTCAGTAGAAGGACCAGGGATAGGTTCAGCCAAATCGAAGGCATCCACATTCTCCGTCTGACAGAAATAGAGAGAGTTGTGAAGTTCCTGCAGCACGATGAGTTGCGCGCCCTGTTGAGCCAATCGCCGGATGGCTGCTGCCAGTCGTTTCTTATTATCTTCAATATCAGCTGTATTGTGCTGTTGCACGATACCGACCTTTATCTTTTTCTCTTTCGTATTCATATTGATATCCCTTTCATTATTGTTTCAGAAATGGAAATGTCCACTCCAAATTATTCATTACTCATTACCATAATGCATTACACTTCTAATTATGAATTATGAATTGTTTTTGTGCATTATGAATTATGAATTGTTATTGGTGTTTGCATCGTCAGACAATGCAGCGAACCGTGCTGTCGTACCACCACCGAGGCATCTATGGCGACGACCTCTCTTCCCGGATAGGCTTCGGCAACGATACGAAGAGCTTCCGCATCATGTTTCGGCTGATGATAAGTGGGTACGATGACGGCACCGTTGATGATAACATAATTGGCATAGGTCGCAGGAAGTCGCTCGCCTTCATAGTAGACAGGGTCGGGCAGAGGCAACCGCAAGAGCCGGTAGGGATGCCCGTCGAGTGTGGTGAGCTGTTGTAGTTCTTGTTCCATGGCAGCAAGTTCCTCGTGCTGTTCATCGTTTTCCGGTCCCGGTCCCACATAGACCAATGTATCATCGGGAGCCGTCCGCACCAATGTGTCGATATGTCCGTCAGTATCATCGCCGATAAGATGTCCGTGACGCAACCATACGACGCGCTCCACTTGAAACAGCCTTCTAAGCTGTAGGTCTATTTCCTTCTCCGTCATAGGCTGATTGCGGTGGGGTGCCAAAAGACAGGCAGCCGTGGTAAAGAGCGTTCCCTTGCCATCAGTTTCTATTGAACCACCCTCCAACACAAAATCAGTGAGGTCTATCCTGCGCCCCGAGAAGAGATGTTGTTCGTAAGCACGACGCGTGATATCATTGTCTTTCTGCCAATTAAATTTCTCGCCCCACCCGTTGAACTTGAAATCAAGCAACAGCGGCTCTCCCCCATCGGGACTGATGAGAGTCAGAGGGCCGTGATCACGAGCCCAAGTATCATTGGTGGGACATTGAGCATAACTGACGCGAGAAGCCAGTTCTACGCCAACTTCACGACGAATCAACTGTCGTGTGGAATTGACGTCTTGGGCAACAATCAGAAGTTTTTCCCTTTGTACGATTGCACGTGCCAATTCCACAAAGGTAGCGGTGACTTTCTCCAAGTAGGGAGCCCAGTCGGTGTCTTTGTGGGGCCATGTCAACATGATGGCCTCTTGCGGGTGCCACTCTGCCGGTAAATAGTAGTGGAACGGGGCAATGTCGAATGTCATATCGGATATGCTAAATTGATGTCTTGCAAAAATAAGAAAAATCCCTGACAGGATGCACCAAATCACAAAAAAATATGCCGGGTCGACTCCAACTTGCATAAAAACTTACTACCTTTGTGCGAGTTTAACGAAAAAGCGGAGCCTTTCTCCTTCGATGGTGATTCTGCTCTGCTTTCTCTATGACGAGTTTCTTAAATGACTGATTATGGAAGCCTTGCCTGTCTACATCTTCCTCTTGAGCATCGGTGCCAGTTTCGTTCAGCGCACTGTTGGATTCGGCTTTGGCATCTTCATCATGACGATGCTGCCCTTCCTCATGCCCTCCTACGGCGAAGCCACTACTTTGTCGGGTCTGCTGGCCATGACCACTTCGGCGGTTATTGTCTACAAGATGCGACATTATCTGAACTGGCGCAAGTTGACGGTCATTCTCGCCACCTTCATTGTGATTTCTTCTTTCTGCATTTTCTGTCTGAAGCGGATGGATGACATTTTGCTTCGAAAAATATTAGGTGTTGTCCTTGTCCTCATCAGCATTTACTTCACTTTCTTCAGCCAGCGTATCAAGATTCCTTCCACACGGCCTTATCAGGTGGGCGCAGGAATCTTAAGCGGTATCATGGGTGGTTTCTTCGGCATGCAGGGACCTCCTGCCGTGCTCTATTTCATCTCCACGTCGCGCGACAAAAACGAATACATGGCACTGGTACAAACCTATTTTCTCTGCGGCAACCTCATGATGACAATGGTGCGGGCCTACAATGGCTTTCTCACGTCCACAGTCGGCATCGACTATGTCTACGGACTGGGTGGCGTGGCGATAGGCACTATTCTCGGTGCCTACGTTTTCACGCATATCCCCAATCGCATTTTCAGATACTTCGTCTACGGCTATATTGCCGTGAGCGGAATCATTATCTTCTGCACGGTATAAAGAAAAAATATCCTGTTTTCTCTTTATAAACATCTCAACTTTCACAAGCGGATAATTAGCTGATATACTTGCGTTAAGACAGTGAATGTGCACTCAAGGAAGCTACATCAGTCGTTCATTTTTCAATTCACTGCAGGGCTGCAGGTCCCTTTCGACTCCCCGTAAATCGAGGGGGCTATTCTCAAAAGGTATTCAGCTACCGGTCCCAAGCAAGTAACAAAATGCCATGTCGAATAACGGTCAGGATTCTCCTCGTTGTGGTGGAGGATAGAGTCTACCCCCTCCGGGGGTATTGATCCTCCCATCCAGTCTGTTTATCAATAAAATAACTGCTTGCGAAAGTTCAGTAAATATTTAAATCCCTTGTTAGGTTTGCCTCTCACGACCAAATTGCAGGGTTGCCGGACCCCGTCCCGTTAGGCCCCGTTATTATCAATCCGCGTCGAAAGAAATATATGAATCATGTCCGTCACAACTTGAAAGATT
>JBMNUW010000140.1:0-8454 GCA_050946475.1 Prevotella sp. | reverse complement strand
CCGAAGTTCCATCCCTCAACCGTGTCGGAATCATAGACCACTTTCTTTTTCACGTTGCCGGTCATCGTATCAAGATAGAGCGTGTAGAGATGCGATTCGCTTCCATCCCACGTAGCCACGAGCATGACCTCATCGTCGTAGTGGGTGGTCACGTTGGGCGAGGCGAGCATCTTCATCATGGTGATGTCTCCACTGAAATCAATGGAGCTTCCATCGGTCATGATGAGGGACGATGCGGTCGACAGGGTATTGTTGTCGATGCCATACCGATAGACGGCATTGGAAGTGGCATAATAGCACATATTAATAGTAGAACCGAATTCAAAGAACAGTGCATCACTGACAGAAGGTTGCGTCGCCAAGGAACTGATGAACTGTGGGATGTTCTGATAACTGCTGTTTCCTCCCGCCGTAGCCGTAGGGAGCATATCGACGAAGAAATACTGTCCGGGATAAGTGGTGTTGGCATCCGATCCCTTGAGTACAGCAAGAACGTGCCCTCTCGAATCGGCACTCATCTTCACAAGAGAAGCATTGAGGTTGCCAGGATTAAATGCCACCTGATCAGTTTCTGTGTCAAGTAATCTTGCGTCATCCCTTGTACCATCCAAATAAGCAGAGGAACCTACGAAGCCGTTGATGGAGGTATCCCCATTCACAGCGTTCGCATAATAGAGCACTTGTATGCCACTTCCAGAATTAAAGTAAAGTGCATCGGGAGCCATTGTATAGGCATTCCCATCGGCGCCCTGTATATCTGGAGAGAAGGTTGGCAACAGGAACTGGAAGATTTGACCCGATTCCGTAGCGAACATCTCGTCTCCATCAAAGGCATAGGTGTACATATCCTGAACCACCAATCCCCGCGGGTCGTTATCGTTCTGCTTGTTTTCTCCCTGGATGTAGAAGGCATCGTCCCACGTGCCCCACTCACTGAGGTCATTCCTATTCAGCCAGACGGCTTCCTGGTCGGTCATCACGCAGATGCGGCAATTATCCTGCCTGCTACTGCTAACCCACGAAGGCACCACCTGGACGATGCTCTTGCCCTTTCCGCTAAGTTGCTGCCCTGCAGCGCTGGAATAGAGCGACATCGTGACCTTGGGCTCATCGGGCAACGAACTCGTTTCCGGCATGAACTCATCGGCCTCCAACAAGCCGACATCACACTGACTATCATCCCCATAAAGCACCAACAACCCAGTGATGCCTTCGATGGTTATCGTAAAGTTCTCATCTGGATAAAAGTCGCGCCCTGTACTAATCTGGTGTATACGCAACCGACAAGAATAGCTCGTTGAGAGATTGGTGATGTTGCTGTCGAGATGGCACACATAGCTCAACTGCCTTGCCTGCTTGTCGCTGTCAACAAGGCTGACGAAGATTCTTCGTTCATAGCTATTCGTCCTTGCACCTTTCACCTCCCAGTGATATTCGAGATCGTCCTCATCAATGTCGGTAGTAATGATGGGGTCTATGGTGATCGTGTCACCTAAACTGCCGCTATAGGCCGTCTCTGGAATCGTGATGCTCACGTCGGGCAAAGCGGTGTCGTAATCGTTGCCTCCCTCGTCATCGTAACAACTGGTCAGTGACAACGAGCACACTGCCGTCAGAAGGAGATATTTTTTCAATCTATTCATGATAAGATTCACTTAAATGTAGAAAACAAAGAAACTAATAAGACCTGAAATCGAATGCGGGCTGCTGACCCGGTGCGTAGGGATCGTCATCCGGATAGCGGATATCATTCTTCTGGATATAGTCGTTCAGCACATACACCCAATACTGAACGGCGATGTCGCTGCTCGACCAATAATCCTTCTCCGTACGGATGTCTTCCGTAGAACCCGTGCACGTGACGAAGATCTGCATCTTCAACTGCGTGAAATAACCGAATACATACTCACAATCTTCATCCCACCAGTCGGGCCGCTGATAGCCATTGTGCAGGGCAAGCGTGGTATAGAGTTGTGCCTGTAGACCCGGGTCGAAGTCGTCGCTGGCCGTGATATGAAACTGAATGCTGTCGTAGACAGTGTCAAGGTGACTGCTGTTCACCAAGTCGACATACATCGAGTCGGTGGTCTTTCCGGCATGGAAAGTCACCGGCTGCTCGATGGCGAACTGCGTGCGACTGTCATTGGGCTGCTTGGTCACCTCCACATTCACCGTACGGTCATAGTCTTTCACCTCACCGGCAATCGTCAGAGGCACGGCAATCCGCAGGGTCTCGCCCTCCGCCACATCGGGCTGCTGCATATTGGTAAAATCTTGAAGGGTGTCGGTGAACCATACAAAGCCCTTGGATTGCCAGCCATCAATTTCATCAGTGGAGCAACCGGCCAACAGTGGCAGCGCCATCAGACAAAGAAAAGTGCCGAGGGCCTGCAATGACTTATATCGTTTGAATATCTTGTTCATAGTCTTTTGCTTATGTGTTTTTACCATAAATGCGTTAATTTCTTCCTCCATAAGTATCCTCGTCGTCCGGACGCGGCATCACGTAGAGGCTCGGTGTCACGTTGAAAGTCTCATAGGCAGCGTGGCTGACAATGTTCTGATTGAGACGCTTGTGATAATAGAAGAGCTGGCCCTCGGCGATGAACTCCTTGCCATACTCCTTTTCTATTTCCTGCTGAAGCTCACTCTCGTTCGAGACGGAAAGCGGATAAGCCGACATACCGCGATGACTGCGTACGGTCTCAAGATAGGCTGTGGCTTGTGTTAAATCGGACTCACACTCGGCTGCAATATAGTACATCTCTGAAACACGTATCAAGGGCAGGCGATGAGCCGACCAAGGAGAATAGGAGTTGTTGTAGTCGTTGTCCTCATAATACTTGTTGGAGATAAGAAACTCCGTACCATAGTAGGAGTAGGTGGTATGAAGATAGGCATAACGGGGGTCAAGGGCGCGTGTGGCATCGTCAAAGAGACCGGAATAGAAGCCCTCGATGTTGCCGTCACTGCCTGTGAACGACTTGGATTTCTCTATCATATATCCATCCATCCTATCCTCCATATCGGTGATGTTGAGGGCAAAAATCTGTTCGGTGGAGAAGGTGCGGTCACGTGGCACATACTCACTGGTACTGGCTACATTGCTCACCAACTCATTGGCTACCCATGGAAACTTCTCACTCTGGGCGTCGATGACTTCCTTGGCGCAGGCCAGGGCATTGGTCTTGTCGCCCATCCACAGATAGACACGCGCCATGGTAGCCACGGCAGCGTAGTAGTTGAAGTGGAACCGACGATTGTGCCAGTCATAGATGTTGTAGCGAAGTCGGTAGGTGCTGTTGCCCGTCACGTTGCTGCACACATACTCCGAGAAACTGCCGCCCGTGTACATCGGGTCGGCCTTGAGCAGTTCCTTAGCCTTTTTCAAATCACTGATGATGGAGTCGGCGCAGGCGCTCACCGTCAGCAGGGGCGATACACTGTGAGAAAGAGAAGTAACGTATGGAATGCACTCCTCGTCGGGCGACACCGTTCCGGCAGGTCCGAAGAGCCTCAACAGATCAAAATGCAGGAAGGCGCGCAAGCCGAGAGCCTCACCCTTGAAGATGCTGTAGTCGTCGCCGGTGAATACGCTTTGGTGCTTGTCTATCTCGTCAAGGATGGAGTTCACGTTGGCGATGGCATTGTATCCGGCATTCCAGATATTGTCGCAGAAGCTCTCACGTACCGACTGCATATAATTGTCAGCATCGGGGTGAAAACTAAAACTCATGTAGCTTGTATTGTTGCCATACATCGCCGTCGCACCGCCTCCCATCAGCTCCACACCATACCATGTGAGGTTCTTGCCGTAGAGGCTGTCGCTGGACATGGTGGTATAGACTCCGGCCAAGGCATCGGCAAAGCCGGCTTCGTTACTGAAAAGCTCGTCGCGATCGACTTCGGTAGACGGTGTCACATCCAACCAGTCGTTGCACGAGGCAAGCGAACCAGCCAGGCAGGCTGCCAACACCGTCATCTTTATCATTTTATTCATATCGTTCAATGATTTTTCGTTTAACAGGATTATGCTTTAAAAAGTAGCACTGACCGAGAAGGAGAAGGTGCGTGCGTAGGGATAGCTGGTGCCTCGCTCTATCTTGACAGAAGAGAGGCGGAGCAAGTCACTGGCGGTAAAGGAGAGGCGCAGTCGCTCAAGACCTGCCTTCTTCAGCCAGGGCATCTCGAAGAAGTCGTAACCCAACGTCACCGACGAGACGTAGAGCTCGTTGTTGCGTTGCACAAAGCGCGAAGTAGGATGGGTGATGCTGATAACATCGTTGGGGGTCTGCCCCATGCTGATGGCCTTGTAGAGGGCCGGCACACCCACGGTTGTCCAGGTCTCGCTCACCCGCTTGTCGAGATTACCGAAACCATTGACGTTCTCTACGCGGTCGATGAGGGTGGAATTGTAGAGGTCGCCGCCGAGTTTGTAGGATGCCACGGCAGAGAACGTCCAGCCATGCCAGCCCGCATTGATGCCCAACGTGCCGTGGAGCTTCGGGTTGGTATCGCCGATGACCACCTGGTCGTCCGAGTCCCACGTATAGGTGACGTTTCCATTCTTGTCGAGGAACATCTCCTGACCGGTCATCGGGTCAATGCCCAAAGAGCGGACGCCCCAGATGGCTGTCATGGAGCAACCCTCATAATATTTGGTAGCCGGTTTGGTGGCGTTGGCCTTGTAGGCGGCAATCTCCTCGTCGGTCGGCTGATGGTCGGTGGGCAGTTCGCTGTTGAGGGTATCGTCGGCATCGTCATTGCTCTTCCGGAAGATATCATAGATCTTCTTGATTGTGTTCTTGTTGCGCGTTGCCGTGGCTGTGAAGGTGAGCCATCCGCGATGCGCGTCGTCACGCCAGGGGGTTACACCGAGGGCGAGCTCAAATCCCTTGTTCTGTATCTCACCCATATTCTCCTTGTAGGTCTGGAAACCTGTGGAGCCGGGAAGGGTGATATCGGTAAGCATATTGTCGGTGTTCTGCACATAATACTCGGCGCGCAGGGTGAGCCACTTGCCAAGGGCGAAGTCGAGGCCAAGGTTATGGTCGAACACTTTCTGCCATTTCAATGCCGTGTTGGGCATACCCTCGAGCACGGTTCCCATGCGCCCGTCGTAGTAGAGACCATTATAATAATAGGTGGCATGGGCCTGATAGGGATTGAAGTTCTGTGTACCGGTATAGCCGAGCGAGTAGCGGAGCTTGAGAAGAGTGATGTTCCACGACTTGGGAATGAACTTTTCCTTGTGGATATTCCATCCAGCGCCCACGCTCCAGAAGCCTCCCCAGTGGTTGTCACTGCCATAGACCGAAGAGCCCGTGGCACGGTAGGAGGCATCGAAGAGATAGCGCTCGTCGTAAGAATAGTTCAAGGCAGCCACCAGACCAATCTCACGCGTCTTGCTGTCCGAGCCGGTAGGATGGGAGTCGTGATAATAATAGGTAGCCATCGAAATATCATCCATATTGTCGTTGCCGAAGCCTTCGGCCACCACCGTTGTCGATTTGCTGGTCACGCTCTGCAGGTTCCATGTGCCGTTGAGGAAGAGGTAGTGCTTGCCCCATTCCTTGTTCCAGCTCAGTCCTACCTGTGCCGAGACATTGTTCGACGTTCCGTCGGTCTTGGTGTAACGTCCCTTGCGGTCGCTTTGTCCGTTCTCATCGTATTCGGCAAACATCGTATGGTTGGCTGGATAGAACACATCCGCGCCACTGGTGGTTCTCGAATAGGAGAACTTTCCGTTCAGGCGGAAGTTCTCGGAGATATGCCAGTCCCATTCAAAATTCTCTGTGAAGGCGGTGTAATCGGTTTGATCCTTTGTGTTGAGAGTCGCGTTGTAGAGTGGATTGTAGACAGGATAGGTGTTGTTGACGCATTCATAGCCAAGGATTTTCTTCACCTGTCCGTTCTCGTCGTAAGGCGCATAATAGGGCTCCAGACTTACATAGTCGGAGAAACTGCCGTAGGGCGAGTTCTTCGATACATTGCGGGTATAGTCCAACTCATTGCGAAACACCATGTTCTTATAGCTATACGAGAGCGTGGAGTTGATGTCGAGGGTGTTGCGGCTGGAGCCCTTCATAACGCCGGCCACATTGTTATAGGATGCGCCAAGGATGTAGCGCACCTTGGAGTCGCCGCCCTCCAGCTGCAAGGTATGCTTCTGTCCTACGCCCGTGCGTAATGGCTTGCTGAGCCAATAGGTATCCACGCCCGAGGCGATGGCGTCGTAAACAGACTTGTAGAGCTCGTCGGCAGCCTGCGGATCGCTCAACGACTGCCAGTCGCCATACTTTCCATGTTCTATCTCCCAGTCGAATTTCTCCTGAGCGTTCATCAGGTTGTACCCTGTCAGGTCGGGTGCCTCGATGTTCAAGTCGCCGTTGTAGGTGATGCGCATCTCGCCGCTCTTGGGTCTGATGGTCTGGATGACCACCACTCCGTTGCCGGCCTTGCTACCGTAGATGGCCTTGGCAGCGGCATCCTTCAGCAGCGTGACGCTCTGAATTCGGTTCATGTCGAGGTCGTTGACCTTCTCGAGCGTGGTCTCGAAACCGTCCAGAATGAAGAGGGGTTGGTTCTGATTGCCACTGTAGTCGCCCTGGATATTAAAAGAGGTCTGACCGCGCAACTGAATGTCCGGCATGGCATTGGGGTTGGAACCCATATCCAAATTCTCGACAATCTGGAAAGAGGGGTCAAGGTTCTTCAGACTTTTCAGGAGATTTTGATTGCCGACCTCCTTGAGCTGGTCTTGATTGAAGGTGGTGGTGGAACCTGTGAACGAGCTCTTCTTCTGCTCGAACATACCATTGACCACCACCTCTTCAATCTGTGCGTCCTCCTGAAGTGTTATATAAATCTCTTTCCTTAAATTGTCGTCTACGGTAACATTGCGGGTCTTCATGCCGATATACGACACGGTGAGCACCGTTTTCCTCCCTCTGGGTACCTCTATGGTGAACCTTCCGTCGTCACCGGAGATAACGGTCTGTCCGTTGTCTGTACGGATGGTGGCACCCGGCAGGGCCAACTGCTCCGAGTCGAAGACATGCCCACGGACGGTATAGGTCTTTTTCTCGTTGGCATGTGTTCTCCGCATTATCTTGTCGGAACGCTTGATGGTAACAAACTTCCGGTCGATGACATAGGTCAGGGGCTTTCCCTCCAGCAGCTGGTCGAGCAGGTCATTGATGTCAGAACCCGACACTGGCTCACTGACGACATATTTCTTCACATCGTCATAATTGAATATCATCTTATAGCCTGTCTTGCTCTCCACTTGCTTGAGGGCCTTTACCAGCGATATCTTGGAGTTGATCCTTATCTCCGTACGAGATTGCGCGTAGGAATAAGAAGGATAGACAAAACCAAGAAATCCCGATAGTAAGAGCGTGAGTATAAGTTTTCCTTCCATAATTGCGTGAATGTTGATGAACTTACTATTCTGTTATTTCAATAGGCTTTCCAAACTCTCCTTGAGTTTTGTGCCAAATACATTATGCCGGATTATCTTGCCGTCAGGCCCGACTATCCAGTTCTGAGTGATGTGATCGATATGGAGGGCATCCACGAACGGCGATCCCCATCCCTTGAGATCGCAGACGGCCGTCCACTTCATGCCGTGGAAAGCTATCTGCCGGATGATGGAGCTCCATGCGTCATCGAGCAGCACGTCGACCATTTCCAACCCCTTGTCATGCAAGTTGGCATAGAGTTCCTTGCGCAGGGGGACGTCGGCCAAATAGTCACCTAAGGGCGAGGAT
The DNA here is from genome assembly GCA_050946475.1 of Prevotella sp. GTDB lineage: Bacteria > Bacteroidota > Bacteroidia > Bacteroidales > Bacteroidaceae > Prevotella. Next base: position 682 of record JBMNUW010000140.1, on the reverse strand, counting down.
GACAAGGTGATGAGCACATACTTGCCCCGCAGGTCGCTCAGCCGGAGCGTGTCGCCGTAGGCATCCGGCATGTCGATATCGCTCGGGAAAGGCTGTCCCGGCTCCAGGGCCCTGTCATCTGCGATGATTTCCCGCATGGTCTCCCACTGTCTGCCCTCGAAGGCTGTCGTGTCGAGTGCTGCCATCATCTTCATGTAGCGGCTGTAGGGATACTTATCCATATTGCGCTTGTTGTAGATATGGTTCAAGGACACATAGCTCTTCGGGTGCTTTCGAGCCCAAATCATAAACAGACTGTCCTCTCGGGGCAGCCAAACTGCTGCAAGAGAGTCGGACAACTCGCCTGACCTCGCGAGGTCCTTCCTTGCGATGGCCAGCTCTGCTCTCTCCTTATCCCAAAGGGGCGTCATGTGGGCCAAATAGTTTCTGTACTCGTCCTCCACCTTGGCGCCGGTCACCTCGTAGGCACCTGTGCCGTGCATGGTGACGTTTACCTTGTCGTTGAACAACCAAAAGGCGATGCCAATCCGTGCCTTATCATTGCCCAGTGCGACGTAATTAGCTCCCTGCATAGGCTCGCGGCCTTTCATGTGGAAGGTACCGTCGGCAGCCACAACGGCGGAGTCGGCAACCTCGCCATGAATTTCAAGGTACATTTTATCAGCTTTCAGTCCGTCGAGTT
>JBMNUW010000139.1:0-8595 GCA_050946475.1 Prevotella sp. | reverse complement strand
AAATCTTTGTATCCTTGAATATCGGTCGGTTATTTTACAATTATCTTTTTGCTGTCATGAATGTAGATGCCGGACTTTAGGGGAGCTCCTGGCAGTCTCATTCCTTATACTTTTAGCAATTCTCTATATAATAGCCATCTCCTCAAGTGTTTGTGCCTATTAAATCAACGTTCCGATGTAAAGTCCTCCAAGTAGCTCCGTCTTTCGGAAGTGCGAGGGTGGCATTTGAGGTTAAACTGGCCATCTGTACCTTCCTGTTTCTATGGTGGTGCAAATTTAGTGTATTCGACTTGAAAAATAGAAAGAAGAAGAATTCTTTTAATGTTTTTTTGGGGGGTAAGAGCAAACCCGAGAATGTTTGTTAAAGTCGGACCATGCAATCGACATAGGTTAAAATATTTAGTTTAAATTAAGTAAGGAAGCAATAATAAACGTATGATTTATCGCGGATAAGAATAGTTTTTCGTAACTTTGCAAAGAAGCAACGTTGTCCCTGTATCAATATTTGGCAGTGACGATGTGAGAGATTTATATTAAGAAGAAATTTATGAAAACAGACTACCAACTACGCTATGCAGCCCATCCAGACGATGTGCGACACTATGACACTGAACGGCTACGCCGCGACTTTCTCGTGGAAAATCTTTTTTTGCCCGACCATGTAGAAATGGTCTACTCGATGTATGACCGCATGGTGGTGGGTGGTGCCATGCCCGTAACGGAATCGCTGTTACTTGAGGCCATCGACCCACTCAAGGCTCCTCATTTCACTACAAGGCGCGAGGTGGGCGTGTTCAATGTGGGCGGCCCCGGTACCATCACGGTGGGCGATACTTGCTACCGACTGGACTTTAAGGAAGCACTCTACATAGGACGCGGCGATCAGCACGTAGTATTTGCCAGCGTAGACCGTAAGAATCCGGCTAAATTCTACTTCAACAGTACTACGGCTCATGCGACATATCCTTGCCGAAAAATCAACAAGCAAGATGCCATCAGCGTACACATGGGATCGCTGGAAATGAGCAACGAGCGCACCATCAACAAGATGCTGGTCAATCAGGTGCTGCCTACCTGCCAGTTGCAGATGGGCATGACAGAACTGGCGCCCGGGAGCGTGTGGAACACCATGCCGGCACATGTGCACAGTCGTCGAATGGAGGCCTACTTCTATTTTGACATTCCTGACGATCAGGCCATTCTGCATCTCATGGGCGAGCCTCAGCAGACACGCCACATCTGGATGAAAGGAGAACAAGCCGTACTCTCACCGGAATGGAGCATCCACTCAGCCGCAGCTACCCACAACTACACTTTCATCTGGGGCATGGGCGGTGAAAACCTGGACTATGGAGACCAGGACTTCTGCGCCATCACTGACTTGAGATAGACCGGGGTATTTGCTATTTAAATAGAAACGATAAACAAGAAACGAGTTTTACATTCTTTAAAATACACTATCATGACCAACCTGAATGAATTTTCCCTTGAGGGAAAGAATGCCTGGATAACAGGCGCAGCTTATGGAATCGGATTTGCCATCGCGCAGGCTTTCGTGGCCGCCGGTGCCAAAACCATCGTGTTCAACGTGCGTACGCAAGAGGCTGTCGACAAGGCACTGGCAGCCTACAAGGAGGCCGGCATCAGCAATGTGAAGGGCTATGTCTGCGACGTGACCCATGAGGATGACGTGCAGGCTTTGGTAAAGAAAATCCACGAGGAAGTGGGACAGATAGACATCTTGGTGAACAACGCCGGCATCATCAAGCGCATTCCCATGCACGAGATGTCGCGTAAGGACTTCCAGCAGGTCATAGATATCGACCTCGTCGGTCCTTTCATCTGCTCCAAGGCTGTGGTACCCGAGATGATGGAACGTCGTGAGGGAAAGATTATCAACATCTGCTCCATGATGTCCGAACTGGGCCGCGAAACCGTCTCTGCCTACGCTGCCGCCAAGGGTGGACTGAAGATGCTGACACGTAATATTTGCTCGGAATACGGTGAGTATAATATTCAGTGCAACGCCATCGGCCCGGGTTACATCGCCACACCGCAGACGGCACCGCTGCGCGAGCGTCAGCCCGACGGCAGCCGTCATCCTTTCGACAGCTTCATCTGCGCCAAGACTCCGGCCGGACGCTGGCTGAAACCCGAAGAGCTGGGCGGTCCCGCCGTATTCCTGGCTTCGCATGCTTCCGACGCCGTAAACGGTCACATACTCTATGTCGACGGTGGAATTCTGGCATACATAGGAAAGCAACCTAAATAAGACCCTCTTTAATTCCCCCGGAAGGGGGAAAATACGGAGGATATGAACATAAGAAAAGCCCCCACTTCTCTTCCCATATATGGGAATTGAAGTGGGGGCTATTTCGTAGATGAATGTTTTTGAAAGCCGGAACTACCGGAAAAACGGAAAAAACGGAATGACCGGAAAAACCGGAACTACCGGAAAAGCCGGAAAAAACGGAATGACCGGAAAAACCGGCTAACCTTATTCCTTCGACGAATCATCAAGCAGTCGACGACTGAGCATCCGCACCGGATACCACACAGAAAGCCAGCCGACGGCAATCACCGTGATGAAAATAAACAGTACATCGATGTAATGAACGCTCACGGGATAGGCATTGACAACAAAAGAACCGTCACTGTCACCCATGCGGACAAAGCCGTACTGCTGCTGCAACAGGCAGAGCAAGAGGCCGATGCCGATACCCAATATGGCACCTATGACACTAATGAGACGCCCTTCAAAAAGGAAGATACGGCGAATCTGACCGTTGGTGGCTCCGAGACTCCTCAACGTACGTACATCCTCGCGCTTGTCAATGATGAGCATGGATAGTGAACCGATGATGTTGAAACAGGCCACTACAAGAATAAAGGTGAGAAAAAGATAAGCCATGAGTTTTTCCACCTGCATAATCTTGAACGTGTCACTCTGCTGCTCATATCGGTCCAGCACCTTATATTTGTCTCCGGCAATCTGTTGCATCTGCTCCTTGACCTTTTCGAGGTCGGAACCTTGCTTTAGTCTCAATTCCAAGGCTGAAAGCATGCCCTGCTGTTCAAAGAGATTTCGTGCGAAACCGATGGAGGTGATGATGTAATTCTTGTCGTACTTACTTTGATGCACGGCGAAAACCACACCAGTAGAGAAAAGCGAATCGACAACGAATCCGTCTTGTGGCGACGTCATGTCAAGCTGTCCCTCTCGCCTTGGTGCATAGATATTGAGATAGCCTCGCCATCGTGTACCTGTGCCCAACTTCTGTGCCAGTCGGATGCCGGGAGTTCCATACTGCAATCCTCCGGCATGGAGATCAAAGCGCCCGTCACCATAGACAATCTCTGTGATATGCGTGAGTTGGTCGAAATTATCGTCCACACCTTTAATCTTCACCATGGCCTGGCTATTGCCGTAGACTGCAAGTGCCTGGTCTTCCAGTGTCTCAGTGGCAACGTCCACCTGCGGCAACTGTCTTATCTTGGTAAGGATGGGATCATCGGCAGGCTTGGTCTTTCCTTCCACAGGAACCACTTTCAACTGTGGGTCGAAATTGGTGAAGAAGCTCGCCACCAAATCATGAAAGCCATTGAACACACTGAGTACGATGACCAGTGCCATTGTGGCAACAGCCACACCTATAACAGAAATGAAAGATATGATGTTGATGGCGTGCGTCTTCTTCTTGGAGAAAAGATAGCGACGCGCCATAAATAATTCATAATTCATAATTCACAATGCATAATCACATGTGCCTTGCTTAACCATGCCTCGTAGGTAATGCACGATTCACGAAGTTAATTCATAATTCGCAATTCATAATTCACAATCTAAAGTGTTTTGCATAATTCATAAGCTAAAGTGTTTTGCGCAACAATCAATATTAATATTGTGTCCACTCCATCGAGCATTAACAACGCATAGCCTAATTATGAATTGTGAATTATGAATTATAAAAACTATTTCTTCAGCAGTTCGTCAATGTGCTCGATGTAATCGAGCGAATCATCGATGAAGAAGCGCAATTCGGGGATGATGCGAAGTTGATTGCGTACCCGGGTGCCCAGTTCATATCGGATGCTTTTCTCGTTTTTGCGAATGTTATCGAGCAGTTCCTCAGCTCGTTCCGAAGGGAAGATGCTAAGATGAGAGGTGCAGATGCTGAGGTCGGGGCTGATACGCACGTTCGTAACGCTGATGAGCACACCATGCATCTGGCGAGTCTGCTTTTGGAAGATATCGGCCAGTTCCTTCTGTAGGAGACGGGCTATCTTGTTTTGTCTAGTCTCTTGCATATTATCGTTTTCTTTAAATGTGAGTGTTCTATTGGTATTCTCGAGTCAAGTTAAACTATCTTTCGTGAGTCGTGTAAATCACATCATCCCCAAGTCTACGTGTCGTACACATACTTTCTCATGGAGGAAGATTGCGGCACTCTCCTTGAACTTGTCCGGGTTCTCTGTCGTGAAATACTGACAGGAACCTCCTCGTGTGAGACGTCGTTCCATCTCCGGATGCCGTTTGAGATAGTCTACAAGACTGTTGGCAACATATTCTCCCTGCGGTACAATGCGAACGCCGGGTTTGACGTATTTTAGAATTTTTGGCGTCAGCAGAGGGAAATGAGTACAGCCAAGGATAATGGTATCGATTTCGGGGTCTTTCAGCATGAGCTGGTCAATGCGTTTCTTGACAAAATAGTCTGCTCCGGGAGAGTCAGCCTCGTTGTATTCCACAAGCGGCACCCAGAACGGGCAAGCCTGTCCTGAAACCTTGATGTCAGGCCAGAACTTGGCAATTTCCAAGTCATAGCTGTGACTGCGCACGGTGCCTTCCGTAGCAAGCAGTCCAACATGATTGTTGCGTGTCAGCGTGCCGATGATTTCCGCAGTAGGACGAATCACGCCGAGCACTCTTCTGTTAGGGTCCAGTTCCGGCAGGTCTTTCTGCTGAATGGAACGAAGCGCCTTAGCCGAGGCCGTATTGCAGCCCAGGATGACAAGATGACAACCCATTTGGAAAAGGCGGATGACAGCCTGCCGGGTGAACTGATAGACCACATCAAAAGAGCGAGTGCCGTAAGGAGCGCGCGCATTATCACCAAGATAGATATAGTCGTATTGTGGCAACACCTGGCGTATGCCGTGTAGAATGGTGAGTCCGCCGTAGCCGGAATCGAATATTCCGATGGGTCCCGGCTGTTTTGGTAGCATGTAGTTCATTGTCTGTATCCCTTCAAGCGAATGTCAGAATTTCTATCTCACGGCATTCAGGACGGCAGCCGTAACATCCACACCCATGACCGGATTGATGTAGGGCACAGCGTTATTGTCGGTATTAAGGATAAAGGCCAGTCCTTTGTTTTGCCCCACTCGTTGCACAGCAGCGGAAAGCTTCTCGCGCAGGGGAGCATAGGCATCTTGCTCTGCCTGTTCCAGAAGTTCCTCGGTCTGCTCCTTGAAAGCCTGATTCTTCTGCATGAGTTCCTGCAATTCGGCTTGCCTTTTCTGAAGGATAGAAGGGGCGAAGTCGCGCTGTCCGTCTAGAAACTGTTCGTATTTGGCATTGAATTCATCTTCCACCCGCTTCATCTCTGCGGCATATTTATCACGCAGACTCTGCAAGCTTCGTTCTGCTACTGCATAGTCGGGCATTTGTTTCATCACGTCGTCATAGCTGAAATAGCCGAAGGCGACGGTCTTCACTTGAGCCGCGGACTGTTGTTCCACCTGTTGGGCACTGGCGGAAAGTTGGCAGAACAAAAGGCAGAGACAAAGTAGCATCTTATTCATAGACAAAAAGATTAGTTTGAAAAACCAACACACCTCCCCTCCGCAACCATCTGTGGGCTACGAAGAGGAGGGTGGATAAGATTCTTTTACCGGCTTCATGCCGATATATCGTCGGGCAGTCCCTCAAGGGGTCTGTGTCCGTTATCACTTCATCTTGGCAACTTCAGCCTGTACCTTGGAGGTTACATCCTCAACGTTGGAACCCGTATACACGGCTACGCCTTCTTCGAAGATGTAAGTAAAGCCTCCGCTCTTGCCCACATTGTTGATGGCATTACGCACCTTGGTAATAACAGGCTGCATTTTCTCCTGCTGAGCCTTCTGCAAAGCCTGCTGATTGTCCTGATAGGTCTGCTGAATCTTCTGATAGAGTGTTTGCAGCTCTGTCTCTTTCTGTTTTTGGGCAGTAGCGTTCATTGTACTTTTAGCCTTGTCATAGGCATCACTCTGACGCTGTAGCTCATCCTGCATGCTCTTCAGGTCGTTCTCATACTGCTTAGCCGTGGCCTCGAGTTCACCATTGATCTTGCTGATTTCCGGCATAGCCTGCATGATGGTCTGTATGTTCACTTTACCAAATTTCTGAGCGAATGTGGCGACAGGTGCCATCAGCATCAGCATCAAAAGTAGTTTTTTCATTTTTTTGTTGTTTATCGATTAATTGTGTTACTTATTATCTTCCGAAGCCTAACCTTTCCAGCACTTCGTCGGAAATGTCAATCCTGGGCGAGCCGAAGATGATAGCCGTGTCGGAAGCACGGTCAAGCACAAGACTGTATCCGCGGAGCTCGGAGATTTCCTTTACGATATTGTAGATTTCTTCCTGAATAGGTGATATCAAGCTCTCGCGCTTCTTGAAAAGCTCACCCTCGGGTCCGAAGTACTTCTTCTTTAATTCAGCAGCTTCCTTTTCCTTTTGCATTATCTGCTCCTGCTTGGCCTTTTTCTGCTCCTGGGATAGAAATACCACCTCATTTTGATAGTTCTTGTACATCGTGGAGGCTTCAGTATTGAGAGCTTCCACTTCTGCCTGCCATTTCTTCGAAGCTTGATTCAGCTGCTCGTTGGCACGCTCGTAGGCGGGAATGTTCTTCAGAACATACTCCATATCAATGAGCGCAAATTTCTGCGCACGGGCCTCTACTGGCGAAAAGACCGCGAGGCACATGGTCATCATGCAGACGACCAACCCCTTGACATATTGTTTCTTGTTCATAATCTCAATATTTTAGCTCCTTTTACGGAGACAAATTAGACAATTCTTATCGTGTTTTGCGAAATCCCTGTTTAAGAGACGCAACGGATTACCGAAATGTTACATCTTCATCCGTTAATTATGCATTTTCAACACATTGTCATTATGCATTATGAATTACTCATCGCGTATTATCGTTGTGCCGCTCAATTATGCATTATGCATTGTGCATTGTGCATTAATATTGTCGCGCTATCCTAATTATGCATTATGAATTATGAATTATGCATTAATTAGAATTCCTGTCCGAGGACGAAGTGGAACTGGCTTCCGCCCTTTGTTCCCCACACCTTGTCGAAACCATAGGCCCAGTCGATACCCATCAGACCCACCATAGGCAGATAGATACGAACACCGACACCAGCCGAACGCTTCATGTCGAACGGGTTGAAGTCCTTTGTATCCTGCCATGCATTTCCTGCTTCAAGGAAGGTAAGACCATAGATAGTGGTGTTTCCGAGCATGAAAGGATAACGAAGCTCCAGTGTGAAGCGGTCGTAAGCATAGCCGTAGTAGCCGTAAGGCGTGAGCGAACCGTTCTCGTAACCGCGCAGTCCGATGGTTTCCTCGGCATAGCCAGTGGAATAGCCGCTCATACCGTCACCACCCATGTAGTAGGTTTCGAAAGGCGACTTCTTGTACTTGTTGTAGCTGCCCAGAATACCCATCTCCACACGTGTCATCAGCACGAAGCACTTCTGCGAGCTGGTAAGAGCCGTGAAGGTGCGAGCCTTGAACTTCCACTTGTGGTACTCCACCCAGCGGTACTTCTCCTGCATCTCCTTCTGATAAGTGGGTGAAGAACTGTTGGTGGCCAGATGTTCGTAGTCTTTGTTATCCCAGAGTGACCAAGGCGGGGTGATGGAGAGACTGGCTGTGAACTCCGAACCACGACGGGGGAAGAGCTGGTTGTCGGTTGAAGTTCTGTTGAGGGCGATATTAAGATTCAAGTTGTTGCAGTTTCCTGTTGTTATCATGAAATATCGCCAGTTCTTCAACATATACCGAGTGTAAGACAGTCCGATACTGAGCTGGAAATAGTCATCCGGCCAGCGCAGACGCTTGCCCCATCCGAGTGAGAATCCGAGAAGCTTCACATACTTGTCGGGGTCATAATAGTTCTCGTAATTGGAGTAGCTGTAGTTGTTGTACCCGTAGAGGTAATTATAGTAGCTGCTCTGCCAAGCCGAGTTGTAGTAGTTGCTCGACACGTCGGTCTGCTTAGAGAACGACACGTTAAAGCTGAGCTGAATGGGTCGTTTTCCTCCGAACCAGTTGGTAGAATAGCCCAGATTGTAGCTCTGATAGTAGGAGCCGTTGGTCTGTACGCCGAGCGACAGCTTCTCACCGTCACCGATAGGCATGATACCGCGGTGCTCCTTATTCTTGCGGAACAGGTTAGCCATGGAGAAGTTGTTCAACGTCAGTCCCACACGGCCGATGACACCGGTCTGTCCCCATCCGAGAGAGAACTCTATCTGGTCGTTGGACTTCTGTTCAAGGTTCCAGGTGATGTCTACCGTTCCGTCCTCACC
>JBMNUW010000138.1:0-8656 GCA_050946475.1 Prevotella sp. | reverse complement strand
AACTTCCCTGTAAATAAAATAAATAAAACAGTAGATACGAATGATTAAATTTGTAATCAACTCCAAACGGTATATCCTGACACTTGCCATATTATATTCGACATCACGACACTTTGGCTCTCATAATTTTCGTGAAAAGAAGGTTTAATAATATACCAAAACTTTTACACTTTTCTATTCAGTGCATACTTTTTTTGATATCAATGAGGTAAACTAAATAAAAATAAAGATGAAAGGAAGCAAAAGATAGCACCGAGGTTAGACACATATAAAGAAAGGCTGAATTCCACATCGGGAATCCAGCCTTTTCGTTCTAACTTAGCTGTGAAAATAGGGAAATCACAGCGTTATTGTGTGAATTAACGGGTATTGTGCAATTTAGAAGTAATAAGCCAAACCAATCTGCCAGGAGTGCATCTTGCCGTCGCCTCCATCACTGATAAGGTCAGAAGCCTCAAACTCACCCGTCTTGCCGCACTGAATGTTGTAATTGGCATTAATCTGAAGATGATTCATGAGCATGAGACCGGCTCCAAGGTTGACGCTGATATTCGAGTCCTTCCACTTCCAGTTGATGTCATCATAATCGTCACCTACATTGAAATCGAATTGAGGACCAGCAAAGAAAAAGATGCTTGCCATACTGCTAAGTCCGATGTTGTAACGCAGATTAATGGGAATGTCAATGGACTTCTGCTTGAGCGTTTCACTATATTCTGTATCGCTCACACTGCCTTTGAGCTTTCCCTCACGCTGATCGTAGAGTAATGAACCGTCCACGCCAAGTCCGACGATAGGAAGCTGAATCCATACAGTGGGACCCACATAGAAACCGGTTCTGTTTGACTCTTCAAAGACATCAGAACTGAAAGAGAAGTTAGTGATATTAAGTCCGCCTTTCAAACCAAACTTTACTTTGGCTTGAGATGACTGCGCCGAGAAAAGGACGGCGAGAAACAAAAGAATGAATGAAATTTTCTTCATAATTTGAAATGTTTATGATTGCTAATTTTGTTATGAATACATCTTTATAATATACCTTATAGCCAAGACTTACTTAAGCAAAAATAAAAATCAATGCCGCTGTCTCCTCACGGTCACTCGAGCAGACTGTCCACTTTGTTGTGACGAGGAAGAACGACGCCGACGAACCGAACTATTGGAACTACGACGATTACGTTTAAGAGCTTTCAGACTTTTACGGTCAAGCTTTGATATTGAATCGAGCGAGTCTTTGCGAGCCTTATCACCCCAGATGTTCTGTTCGAAAGTTTCTATCTCATGCTCTATGCGCTGCTGTTCCTTGTTCAGTGCGGAATCAGTCTTGCAATATTGTGCCAACGTCTGTCCCAACATATTGTTAGTCTTGTAGATTTTCCCCTGATAACGATTCATCGTGAAATAATCGTCTAAACTCATCGTGGCGGCATTGTTGAGATTGCTCGTCATAATGGTTTGCTTAGCCAGCATCGGCGCCAAGTCATCATAACGAACCCAGAAAAGAGGATAGCGAGTGGCACCGTCACCAAAGTCATCCTCACGCAACATTACAGGACAAAGAGCAAGAACCTTTGTATGAAAAGTCGCAGTAGACTGGTCATAATAAGATGTCTCTTTTACGTAATAAGCCTTCACTTCCTTGGACGGAATGTCTGCATCGTCTATGTGTACACCTCTATCGGTGCGCTCATAATAGATGTCATTATCCTTCAAGAATTCAAGAGGTTTCACCCTGTTGGCCTCTGTAAAATTCTCATTGCCGTCAAGCGTGTACTTGTAGGCTGCCACTCCTCCATGATTGGGTCCTATCATGACGAGTTTAAAGAGATAGGTAAAGAGATTCATCTGTGACCCTAAGGGCTCAGTTGGATAATAGAGTCCGGCATTTGCATCTTGTGTGAGATCTATCTCACGATAGACATCACGCCGCCATACCACATCCTCCGACATAGACTGTTCCGTTGGAAAAGAAATTTGCTGACGAAGGGTGAGATTATCTTTGTTCGACTTGGCTTTTGCTGCTTCCTGCTGTCGCCGACGAGCCTCGGGCTGGGCCACGACCGGAAGAACCAACAAGACAGTGAGCAAAAGGAAAACTATTCGTCTCATATTCTGATATTATTAACTTATTGTTTCTATCTTACAAAAACTTCTTCAAGTATTGCTATCTTACAATCACCTCAATGGCTCCCGGCAGAGTTCGAGTGATGCCATCAGGTCCCTGCGCTTTTACCTGTGTGATGTAGAATCGCTTGTTACGGGACAGTGACCGGAACTGCTCACGCTGACGCTCGGTGAAAGAACTTCCCGCTGATGCCAACTGGATGGCATTGCCCATGTTGTCGTAGAATACAGTAGCGAAGCTTAGTACTTTGAACTGAATGTCAAGAATGCCATCATCAATTGCCGCACTGATACTGTGGGCACCCATCAAAGCGCGTTTGGAAAGAACACCACCCTTGAAACGGTCATCACCTACTGAAATATATGCGGTCGGATCAGGCAATTTACGCACACGGAAGGTAAAGGGAGGGAATGAACGAGTCCGGCCTCCGTCGCGAGCTGTAATGCGGAAACTGACGTCATGACCTACAGCAGATGGAACCGCAACATACTTGCCGTTTCCTTCTGCACGAAGCGAGCCGCCAGACATAGACATCGATACCTGACTGGTAGGTACGCCGGGGACACTCACGCTAATGGGATTACGGTAGCCGGCATAGAGCACATTCATCAAATCGGCAGCCACCGTAGCTCCTCCCGGGACAGGCACTACAGTGTATTTTTGGAGGAAATTGCGCTTCAACACATCACCGTTGGCATTGCGCATAAGAATATAACCACTGAACTGGTGGTCACCAACTCCACCGGCAGTGAAGCTGTAGGTACCATTATGAGTATTTACCCTGCTTCCATTAATATATATCTCAGGCTGTTGCGTAGTGTCGACTGCCGCCATGACGATATTGGCCATGAAGCGTTCTCCCGGGTAAAGTGTGGTTTTCTCCGGCACGACGAAAGCTTCAAGCTTATTCACTCGCACATCTTTCAGGTCAATGTTGGAAATGAGTGTATGGAGCACTTCACCCTCGGCATAGCGCACATCACTCTGTAACTTGGAGAGTAAGGTAACGGCAGCAGCAACGGGCATGTTTTCAAACATATACTCCTGCCAGTTTTTCCCCATGAGGTGAGCCTTACGAGGCAATTGTGTTGAAAGGTTACTCGCAATGATTTGTTTTTGCTCCGGATCGGTCACCATCCGCAAAATCCGTTCACGATATGAATTTATGGCACGGAAGAGCCGTTTCCCCTGTCCGGTACCGGGAGCCAGCATCACGGTGGAGGCTGCCTCGAGATTATCCTTGTTCTCTATGTTGAATACATTTCCATCCTTTCCATCCGCTTCACGAACAATCCGCTCCTTGAGAATTTGTGCAAAATTATAGAGCGAATCGCTCATTTGCTTCACCTGTTCCGCCTTATCGAACCACAGCCTCACCTTGGCTGGGTTTGCTTGCATCTGCGATTTGAAATCATCAAAGAGGGAGGCATTCTCCTTCGACGAATTAGCGGTGGTACGGTTTAGACTCTCTTCCACAATAGAGAAGCCGTTGAGCACCTCTGTAGAGATGTTCAGCGCCAACATTGCCATAAGGACGACATACATCAAGTTGATCATCTTCTGGCGTGGAGAGAGTGGTCTTTTTTTAATTGCCATTTACTGTTTTCTTCGATTAGAATTGCCTGATTGAAATGGTCTTATTGATTGACCATCCCACTGGTGCCTGGTGCTTGAGTAGCACGCATGTTTACCGTCATGGCCTGTATCATCCGGGCATAGATGGCATTCAACTGTTCTATCTGCTGTGCCATTCTGCGTGTCTGTTCGTTAATTTGGTCGATGGTGCCAACTTGCTGACTGGCACCCTTGAGCTGCATTTCATAAATTTTAGAAATGCCCGTCAATGTACGGTTCAAATTCTCCATCTCCTCACTGTCACGAGTCAGGCGAGTGCTCTGTTCATTAACCTTACCCAAGGTGTCCACCAATTTCTTAAGTTCATCCACATAATTCCCCTGCGCCTCGTTGAGAGCCTGTGCTTCCTCAGCAGTCATCTGCGGTACAAATGTCGGCTGCGGTGTAAAGGCAGCAGAAGCTGCCGTACTTTCTGCATTCGCAGAATTCGTTTCCTGAGAAGTGGCCTTCGGCTCGGTGAATTTCTGGGGAGCAACAGTAACCGTGCTTTCCGGTTGAGGAACGTTACCGACAAATTGCGAAGACATTACGGAACGCTGAGGGGAAGCAACTTGGGCAGAAGCTTTTACAGTTGCAGTCGCCTGGAGGGATGACTGAGTCCCATTTGCTGAACTGGTATTGTCTTCGTCTTTACCTTCCAAAAATTCCTCTGTGACATGAGAAGGAATTACCCGTCCATCGGAAGTCTTGTCAAAGGGACGGTCGAAAGCGGAGAGGAAGAACACAAACACCTCCGTACCCATTCCGATAAACAGCATCGTGTTGGCGCCGGGAAGGTGAGTAAGTTTGAAGAGTGCACCTAAAATCACAATAGAGGCACCCCAACTATAAGCATAGTTGAGGAACGTCTGACCGGGAACACTGTCCATCCACTTCTGCAGACGATAAATAATATTAAAACGATTATACTTTGTCATAACTATTATTTCTTTTTCTGTTTCCCCGTAGTAGTATTGGCCAACGACCGTACACAACGAAAACCGATGTAAGAACGGGGCTGGTTCTGATATTCCCAAGTACGCCAAGCCGAACGGATGTAGCTCTCTGGATCTTTCCACGAGCCGCCTCTTACGCTTTTTTTCTTTAACCGATATGGATCTTCCTTGGCTGCCTTATAATCCAATTGTGGATTGAGATCATTCATTGCGTCGACGCCTGACTCCGTATAGATTGTACTCGTCCATTCCGCCACATTGCCAGCCATATCATAAAGACCATTGGAATTTGGCGAATAAGCACCTACCTTGCTGGTGATGAGGTTACCGTCCTTCGTATAGTTGCCGCGGTCGGGCTTGAAGTTGGCATAGAAACAGCCGTTGCCGTTCATTACGTCTGCATTTTCCCAGGGGAACTCTTTCTGCTCCTTTCCACGAGCTGCATACTCCCATTCGGCTTCAGTAGGCAAACGGTAACGCTGAATATAGCGTGCCTCCGAACCCAATCCTTTGAGCAAATAATCCGTGCGCCATGCACAGAAAGCATTTGCCTGTTCCCAAGTGACACCCACCACTGGATAATCGTTGTAAGCGGGATTGGAAAAATAATTACGGAGATAAACTTCGTTGTCAGAATTGCGGAAGTCATTTACCCAACATGTTGTGTCAGGATAGATATTGACAATATAAGTGTTGAGAAAATCCCAAGGACCGGACAGGGGCCGGTTGATGGTCTCCTGATGAATACGTCCTTCATCATCGATATAGGCAGTATCTTTTGATATCATCACTACCTCATTGGGATCTACGTTAACATCCGTATTAAGATTTCTTTCCTCAGGATTGAGTCTGTTGCGACGAAGAGCAGCCGCTGTGTAATCATATATCTCGTAGCGATAATTCATCTGCCTGTAATCAAGGAGTTTCTCGCCAGTAACAGGATTAGTGACATAGAGGCTCTCAATAGCACGCTGTTCGTCTTCATTGGGCTTACGCGGCAATCTTTTCTTCCAATTTATTCGGGGGGTAATCGGGTCACCGTTCTTGTCCTCTGTAATCATATAAGTTTCGTCACCTCCATAGGACGGATCTGCCAACCGCGTACGCAGGATGCTGTCTCGCACCCACATAACAAACTGCTTATACTGAGAGTTCGTAATTTCCGTTTCATCCATCCAGAATCCATCCACGGAAATATCCTTCACCGGAGTCTCCTTGCCCCAGAGACTATCCTGCTTGTCAATGCCCATGTGAAGATAACCACGGTCGATACGTGTCATGCCATAGGGCGTCGGCTCTGTAAATGTACGACCACGCACGCCGACGACCTCGCCGCCACCGCCCATAGACGATGTAGTCTTTGCACTGAAACAGCCACTTAACACAAAAGTGACCGCCAGCAGACCCATCATTATGATATTTCTTTTCATTGATGCGTATATAGTTGCTTTATGAAAAAATTTTCTTTTCATATCATTGTTGTTCTTTCCTGCTTCTTAGTAATTGTCCTCTTAGTCACCTATTAGCATTCTGCATACCATTTATTACATTACTTCATTACTACCTTTATTACTCAGAATCGCGAAAAACGATGGTGAATCAGAGTATTCTTGGACTCTTGTGGAGGTTTTTACCCTTCTTAACCAGATTGATATCATGTTGGAACCCCACAAAAAGCTCATGACTACCGTTGCCCACACTGATTGACGAAGTGTAAACTTCATAACTATATCCAAGTACGACTCCATGGAAACTGCCTCCCAAGAGCACCGTCACGGAATTAGTGGGACTGTAGCTCACACCGCCATACATCATCTTGTCGCCGTTCTGATAAACCAGACGCCCTGTGACATCTGCTCGCCAGGCACTCATATCCGTCCGTGCAAGGACTGAGGGCTTTATTGTGAGAAACGGATTTCTTAATTTAATATTGTATCCTGCAGTGAAATAATACGTTCGGTCCACCTGCAATTCATTGGTTTCTCCTAATGATATTAATGGCGAAGTGAGGTGCTGTACAGACAGCCCCGCATACAACGGGCCACGGACATAATACAAGCCCAAACCTAAATCCACTGCACTCCCGTCAACTGATGACGTAGAAAAGGCCGGATCACTACTGTCTTCAACATCTAACTTTGACCCGTCGAAAGTTTCATCGAGCACACCAACCTGAATGCCTGCACGAAGATATCCTTTGAACAACTTCATACGAAGAGCATATTGCAAAGCAAGACGCTGATGAGTAAAGAGACCTATCTTGTCATTCATAAACATCACCCCCACTCCATGATAAGCATTCAATGCATAGAATGGAAGATCTGCAGCTGCATAAGCGGTTTGGGGATTGTTTTCAAAACCGGAAAAATCTATCGCGTAAGCAGCTGCGAAATTAAGTTTCGACTGCTTACCGACCGCCCCAGGATTGTAAGATGTCTCCATGTCAAAGTAATGGCTAAAGGAGGGATCATACTGTGCACACGCTTTCCTTGAAGCGAAGAGCAGGGTTATCAATATGATGAGATAAGACCGATTCACGTAAGAAAAACGTAGAAAGACATAAATTATTGTTCAAGCCAAAAGAAACTTAAATTGGACTCATACAAGAAAGGCTTGTCTCTTTCGAGACAAGCCTTCATTTATCATTCAATACTAGTATTCATCCTCATTCCACAAGAAATCATCCTTTGTGGGATAATCGGGCCAGATGTCTTCAATGCTATCATAGACATCACCTTCATCCTCTATTTCTTGAAGGTTTTCCAAAACCTCAAGAGGGGCACCCGAACGGATGGCATAATCAATAAGTTCCTCCTTAGTAGCGGGCCAAGGAGCATCCTCGAGCTTCGAGGCCAAATCAAGAGTCCAATACATAGCTTAATAATTTATGTCAATTAGAATTTGCCCGCAAAAATAATATATTTTTTCGGAAGTGCAAGTATTCTGTGAACAATTTGCGGTACAATGATGTTAAAATAGCTATTTTTAATATAAAACAACAAGAAAATATACCTTATTTATAATTTACCTTGTAATTCATCTTACTTTTAGTTGTATCGAAAAAAACAATTCCATGGGTATAAAGATCAAAAGTCATCACAACACGATCATCGCTAAGTAACTCACACCAGTTATTCCATGCTCCTTCACAAGCATGAATATTAGTCAATAGTAAAAGGGAAGAAAACTTAACATGACAAAGTAGCCATTCCAAAAATTCTGAATCAAACAATTTTGCAGGCAAAACAATAAAGTCAAAATGTTGATTGTCTAACGAAATTATTTGATTTAATCTAACTCTGGATGTACTCAAAAACATTTGAAAGGAGACGGAAGGTTCCATATCATTCATTAAAGAAAAATCATGTTGACCATAAGTATCGTTTTTAATCGCAGCGCAAAGTAAACTAGAAAAATATTGTGATGAACCACCAAGAGTCAACAATGTTTCAGGATTGTTATAATGAATCAAACGACAAAAAAGTTCTGAATCATCCTTATCGTAACCGGGATGATTAATTTTCAAGAAATCTTTGTCAATATTATCAGTGAAAAAAGATCGACGATTTAAGACCTCACGAACAAAACGATACGCAAAGGGAGACTGTACGCCATAGCCCTTACTACGGGGTATCCTTAGTACTCGATGCCACAAAAGAGGTATACGTTTAATCATTTATTCTAAACACTATATTTATATAACGGAAACGAACAAAGTATATTATCTAAGAAATAAAAGAACGAGGGGGAAGTCTAAGCTGAATACCGCAGCACTGCAAACAATATTCATGAGCGAAAGAAAAGTACCGTACTAAGGTGTCCTATAGGCTCACCCTTTCGGAAGCCTCGTAAACATTACAGCAGATGTACACTGCACGACCCGGATACATAAATTTCCCCCGTACATGCACAAAAAAAAGGGACCCCGGACAATTCTGTCCGGAGTCCCAGTTCAAAGGAG
>JBMNUW010000137.1:0-8685 GCA_050946475.1 Prevotella sp. | reverse complement strand
AACGTTTTGGCACCACCTCTCCTTTTTTATATTTTTGCAAGTCTGACAAATTATTATCGTACTTCGTTTTTCACTCCAACCACTCCTGTCATATCGTTGTTCAGATAGAACGTTTGATGAAGGGTGTCCTTGTTCAGCACGAAACTCAGCTTGGCATAGCGCAGTTGGTGCGTGGCGGTTGCATAGTGAACATTGGCTTTCCACATGTTGGCTGTGGCCTTCCTCATCTTGGAGAGGTTGGCAGGCGTAACACGGGTGGTCGAGTCTACTTTGGAACAATCGATGATGTCGAAGTCCGAAGTCTTCAGGTTCTGGCTGAGGAAGTCGTGTGCGATCTGTTTTACCCTATTACCCTTGCAGCCCACGAGGCATAACAGTCCGGCGGTCAGCAGCATGATGCCTGCTGCCCGTCGACCGTTGCGGCGAACCCTGCGAATGTTTTTTGTCCGCATGTATTTAGTCTTGCGGAATGTTGGCGAGAACTTCGAGCAGATGGTCCCATACCATCTGCACAGTGGGAATGTGCAGGCATTCGTCGGGCGTGTGTACGTTGCGCAAGGTAGGACCGAAAGACACCATGTCAAGGTCGGGATATTTCTCGGAGAAGAGCCCGCACTCCAGTCCGGCGTGGATGCCCTTCACGATGGGGTCCTTATGGAAAAGCTTGCGATAGGCCTCCACGGTGATTTCCACGAGCTTGGAGTCGTGCTTGGGCTGCCATGCGGGGTAGCCGTCGTTCTGGATGACCTCAGCGCCGGCGAGGGTGAAGGCGGCCTTGATGGTGGCGGCCTCGTTGGCCAGGTTGCTCATCACGTTGGAACGCTGCGAGGACACCACGGTGACCTTGTCTTCCTCGCTCTGCACGCTGGCCACGTTGCTCGATGTCTCCACCATGTTGGCCAGCGCCTCGTCCTGGCACATGGCGAACACACCGTTGTCCACAGCCTGGAGGGCGAGGACGAGCTTGCGGCCGGTCTGGGCGGGCATCACGGTCTGTCTTTCGGCGCTGCCCATGGCCCACTGCATGTGCGTGTCGGTGACATGGAACTCGTCTTCCACCTCCTTGGTGAACACGTTCCAGTCGGCCTTCACCTCGTCTTTCTTATCGGCAGGTACGGCAAAGATAATCTTGCCGTCGCGAGGAATGGCGTTATGCATCTTGCCGGAGTTCCACTGAGCCAGTCTCAAGTCCATCTTCTCCTGCTCTTTATAGAGGAAGCGGGCCATAATCTTGATGGCGTTGGCGCGTTTCTTGTTGATGTCGTCGCCGGAGTGACCGCCGTTGAGTCCTTTGATTGAAGCTTCGAGGAAGAAGAAGTCTTTGGGGGCTTCCTCACGCTGGAATTTGAAGATGGCGGTGGTGTTAATGCCGCCGGCGCAGGAAATGAAAATCTGTCCTTCGTCCTCAGAGTCGAGGTTGATGAGATACTTTCCGCTCATGAAGCCGGCTTTCATGCCGAAGGCACCGGTAAGTCCTGTCTCCTCGTCGCGAGTGAATACGCATTCCAGAGGACCGTGTTTCAGGTCGTCGCTGTCAAGCAGTGCCAGTTCAATGGCACATCCGATACCGTCGTCGGCACCGAGCGTAGTGCCCTTTGCGTGCATCCATTCACCGTCTACATAGGTCTGGATGGCGTCTTTATGGAAATCGAAGTCCACGTCCACGAGCTTGTCGCAGACCATGTCCATGTGACTTTGCAGTATGGTGGTGGCACGGTTCTCATAGCCTTTCGATGCAGGTTTCTTGATGAGAACGTTGCCAGTCTCGTCGACTTTAGCCTCCAAACCTCTCTCTTCGGCGAATTTCTTGAGATAAGCTATCATCTCCTCCTCGTGCTTGGAGGGGCGGGGAATCTGGTTGATTTTTGCGAATTGCTCGAACACTCGAGCAGGTTTCAGTTCTGCCATAGTTATTTTTTGTATTTAAAGTTTTCTGTTATGACACATTCCCTTAGTAGCAGGAAATAAATTAATCAAAAAATAATGATTTCTTTTGTCGTTCCCACATTTTTGCACTATCTTTGCAACGTTATTGTGCTCATAGCACTGCAAAATTAGTAAAAAATGATAAAAACCTTTCTCCTTAGCGTGTTAATAATTGCTATAGCCATAGCTTTATTGTCCATAAAGATTCTCGTGAAGAAGAACGGCCAATTCGACTCTCAGCATGTCAAGGACAACAAGGCGTTGCAGCAAAAGAATATTCATTGTGTCCTCGACCAGGATCGCGAGGCACGCGTGAGTAATCATGCCTGTTGAGGGGAATATAGTATCGGATTTTAAATTCATAATTATAAATTATTGAAATGAAGAAGACAAGTTTCGTGCGCAATTTGGCTGTAGCAGCCACACTGGTGCTCAGCCTCGCAGCTTGCGACAAAAGTAATCCTCAGGTAGACAAGAAGGCGGCACCTGCTTCAAACTCTGCCGTTACCAGCAACAAGCTGGCCTATGTTGAGGTGGATTCCATCATGACTCAGTACACTTTCTGCAAGGAATACAGTAAGATTCTTGAGCAAAAAGGCAATAACATACAGAAGACTCTTGCCGGAAAGCAGCAGGCTCTGCAGACAGCTGCCAACAATTTCCAGCAGAAAGTTCAGGCCAATGCCTATACCCGTGAGCAGGCCGAGGCCATTCAGGCAGGTCTGCAGAAGCAGAGCAACGATCTCCAGGTGCTCAACCAGCGCCTGAGTTCTGAGTTCCAGGCTGAGACCGACAAATTCAACAAAGCACTTCACGATTCGCTCCAGCACTATCTTGCTGTCTATAACAAGGACAAGAAATATGGCATGATTTTCGCAAAGCAGGGTGACAACGTGCTCTATGCCGACAAGGCTTATGACATCACTGCTGAAGTGGTGGCCGGTCTGAATAAGGTCTACAAGAGCAAGGTGAAGGCTCAGAAGACGGAGAAGAAATAAAAGTTACGAGTTCCTCCGACAGTACAATTGGAGGTCGGAGAGGAACTTGACGACAATATATTTATTTGTTAGGCACAAGCTTGAAAGCACTATCAAAAAGACAGCGCTTTTAGGCTTGTGCTTTTTTTATTTGTTAAGAAGTGGCACTTTTGGATTAAGAAACTGTTTGAACAAGAAAGGCTTTTGGCGGCTGTAAATACAACGGACATTATGAAGGCGCAGATTTCTTGCAATGAAGTAAAAAACATCTTGCTATTCTTCATGCTATGATAAAAAATGCGTATATTTGCAAGTGTGTCATCCTGCAAAAGTGGCAGGTGGGTTTAGTGCAAACCTTAATGCCAGCAAAGGGATGTTATTTAAAAAACAGATTGACATGACAGATTTCAAAGATTTAGTACAACTTCGTCGCAGCCATCGACAGTTTACACCCGAGCCACTCAAGCCCGACGAGCTGCAGCTCATACTTCGTGCTGCCTTGATGTCTCCTTCCGCCATGCATCGTCGTTCATGGCATTTTATCGTTGTTGACGACAAGTTGACCTTGGAGAAGTTGGCCGATGCAAAGCCAACAGGAGCCCAGTTCTTGAAAGAGGCACCCGTGGCTGTGGTTGTCACAGGAGAACCGGATAGCAATGAGTGCTGGGTGGAGGATTGTAGTATCGCCGCCGTTACCATGCAGTATCAGGCAGCCGACCTCGGTCTTGGCTCTTGCTGGGCACAGATGAGGGGTCACGGTCTTGGAGATGGTACGAGTAGCGATGCCGTGATTCATGGCATCCTCAATCTGCCAGAAAACCAAGAGGTGCTTTGTGTCGTGGCATTCGGTCACAGTGCGGATGAGCGGAAACCGCAAGACGAAAATGCCCTTAAGTGGGAAAACGTGATAGTGAATTCATAATGCATAATGATTGGCTGCGCGTTGATAGTAATTGTAAGATGGCAAAAGCAAGTCC
Source organism: Prevotella sp. (assembly GCA_050946475.1). Lineage (GTDB taxonomy): Bacteria > Bacteroidota > Bacteroidia > Bacteroidales > Bacteroidaceae > Prevotella. The sequence continues at coordinate 4,805 of JBMNUW010000137.1, read as the reverse complement.
TGATTGCCTGAAGAACATGAAAGTCTTGCAGCAAATAAGTATGGCTTGCAGCTATTAATGCATTAAAGCATTGGAAGATTGAATATTGCATGGAATTATTGCATTGAAATATCGCATTAGAGACTATAAAATAAACCTATGATAAATTACGACTTGCGTCGCATTCGTCTCATTGTGTTCGATGTTGACGGTGTGCTCTCAGCTTCCACGATTGGTATGGATAACGAGGGCCAGCCGCAGCGCACATTGAACATCAAGGACGGTTATGCCATACAGTTGGCCGTGAAGATGGGACTTCGCATAGCCATCATCACCGGCGGGCGGTCCGAGGCTGTGCGTCGCCGTTACGCTTATCTCGGCGTGGAGGACATTGTGATGGGAGCCGCCGTGAAGGTAAAAGCCTATGATGAATTGCTCCGTCGCTATAATTTGAAGGACGAAGAGGTGCTCTACATGGGTGACGATATTCCTGACCTCGAAGTTATGCGACGGGCTGGCTGTGCTTGTTGTCCGGCTGACGCCTGTGATGAGGCCAAGGAGGTTTCCTGCTACGTTTCACGCAAGGACGGTGGCTTTGGCTGTGCCCGCGATGTGGTGGAACAGGTGCTTCGGGCACAGGGACTGTGGATGAAAGACGCCAAAGCCTTCGGTTGGTGACAGGGGGAAGAGGCAAACATAAAACAGAATTAATGGCACGAACGATGAAATTAATACTCTCATCTAACTCACCCCGACGCAGGGAACTTCTTGCCGGACTTGATATTCCCTTTGAAGTACGAGTAATAGACGGCATCAAAGAAAGTTATCCTGATAATCTTCCTGCAGAACAGGTGCCCCAATACATCGCTGCAGAAAAAGCTGCAGCTTACACAGTGGCACCCGATGAAGTGCTTCTCACTGCCGATACCGTCGTCTTGCTTGGTAATGAAATCCTGGGTAAGCCCCACGATGCTGCTGAGGCTTCGCGTATGCTCCATGCTCTTAGCGGCAAGACCCACCATGTGGTTACGGGCGTCTGTCTGACAGCCAGTACCGGTCAGCGCCGTTTCTCGGTCTCTACTGATGTGACTTTTCGTGTTCTCACCGACGACGAAATAGATTATTATATATCACATTATAAGCCCTTTGACAAGGCAGGTGCCTATGGCATTCAGGAATGGATAGGCTATATAGGCGTGACATCGCTTCGAGGCAGTTATTTCAATGTCATGGGGCTTCCCGTTCAGCGAATCTATGACGAACTGAAGGACCTTTGTCCAGAGATTCTCTCTCAACGAAAGAATAATTAAGCAATATAATTAGAATTAAATACGAAAGTACATATATAATAAGGTGACCCGCCATGACGTTCCTTCTTATGGAATACTTTTCTTTCAAAGAATAATAAATGACGGGAAACCGATAATTATTTTCAACAGATACAATGGCAACGATTTATCCCAAGCTCATCACCGATGCGTTGGCTACGGTGATTTATCCAGGCACGAAGAAAAACATCGTGGAAAGCGGGATGTTGGCGGACAACATCCGTATCAATGGCAACAAGGTGAGTTTCTCTCTCATCTTCCCCCGCGATACTGATCCTTTCATCAAGTCGACACTAAAGGCTGCAGAGGCCACTCTGAAATATAAAATCGGCGACGAAATCGAGGTCACCATCACTCCCGAATATAAGACGGCACCACGTCCCACGGAGGACAAGTTACTGCCCCAGGTGAAGAATATTGTCGCTGTGAGCAGTGGCAAGGGCGGAGTAGGCAAGTCCACGGTATCCGCCAACCTCGCCATCGCCTTGGCAAAGTTGGGATTTAAGGTAGGTCTGCTCGACACGGATATCTTCGGTCCTTCCATGCCCAAGATGTTCGGCGTTGAAGATGCACGTCCCTATGCCGTGGAGAAGGACGGTCGCCAGTTAATCGAACCTGTCGAGAAATACGGCGTGAAACTGTTGTCCATCGGCTTCTTTGTCAATCCCGATACCGCTACTCTTTGGCGCGGTGGTATGGCTACGGCAGCATTGAAGCAGCTTATTGCTGATGCTGATTGGGGCGATCTCGACTATTTCATCCTCGACACACCTCCCGGGACCTCTGACATTCATCTCACTCTCTTGCAGACACTTGCCATCACGGGTGCCATCATCGTGACGACGCCGCAAAAGGTTGCACTGGCAGATGCTCGCAAGGGTATCGACATGTACCGTAATGACAAGGTCAATGTGCCTATCCTTGGACTGGTTGAAAATATGGCATGGTTTACCCCGGCAGAGCTTCCGGAAAATCGCTATTACATCTTCGGCAAGGATGGCGGAAAAAATCTGGCAAAGGAGATGGGATGTCCGCTGCTGGCTCAGATTCCCATCGTGCAGAGTATTTGCGAGAGTGGCGATGCCGGCGTGCCCGCTGCTGAGAAACTGAACTCCATCACCGGACGGTCTTTCCTCACTTTGGCGCAAAGTGTAGTCACCGTGGTGAACCGTCGTAACAAGGAGATGCCAAAGACAGAGCGTGTACATGTAAACAACCATTAATGAATTGTCTTCGACAGTGGATGAGATGGCTCTTCTGTCGAAGACTTTTTATTTACAGGAACGATATATCGGACAATGAAATTCAGAAAGCTTCTATCATTTCTATTCACCGGGCAACTGGCATTCATGTTGTCGGTCATGGTGTTCTGCGGGCTTTTTGTTTCCTGCGGTGCCGACCGTAACTGGAAGCACGGGGAGAAATATCTTGCCTTGGGTGAATACTATGATGCTGCCAATGAGTTTCGACAGGCTTATCAAAAGACGCCGACAAAAAACAGAACTCAACGAGGACGTTGTGCCGAACGAATGGGCTTCTGCTACGACCGCAGTCTGCAGAGCGGGAAGGCCATCGCCGCCTATCGCAATGCCATTCGCTATGGTGTAGCCACGGCGGAAACGCATCTTGCACTCGGTCGCCTGCTCATGAAGAGCGGTAACTACAAGGGAGCGGCTTTGGAATTTCAGTCGGTACTCGATTCTATGCCCGATAATTCACTGGCCAGGACAGGACTGGAGGCAGCCAGGAAGGCTCCTGAGGTCAAGGAGCTTGGCAGTCGTTACACCGTGAAGCGGATGAATATTTTCAATTCCCGGCGCGATGACTATTCTCCCGTGCTCTTCGGCGATGAATACGACCAACTTTACTTCACCTCCACGCGCAATGATGCCATCGGTGACGAACTCAGTGGAATAACGGGTCAAAAACCGTCGGACATCTTCTACTCAGAGAAGGACGACAGAGGGCATTGGAGCAAACCGGAAGTAGTGTCGGGTGGTGTAAACACTGCCTATGAGGAAGGTGCCTGCTGCTTTTCGGTTGACGGAAGAGAGATGTATCTCACCTACTGTGCCACTGATCCGTCATATCCTCGCTATGCGCAAATTGTGAAATCCAATCGTTCTGATGCGGCTTGGGGTAAGACCATAGAGGTGAAGCTCACTGCAGATACGTTGTCGAGCATGGCTCATCCTGCTTTGTCACCCGATGGCCTTTGGCTTTATTTCACCTCCGATATGCCGGGTGGCAAGGGCGGCCTTGACATTTGGCGTGTACGCATCACACCGGCAGGCTTCGGCGGAGTGGAGAATCTCGGCAGTCCCGTTAATACTGAGGGCGACGAGGAATTTCCCACCTTTCGTCCCAACGGCGACCTCTACTTTTCGAGTAACGGGCATCCGGGGCTGGGGGGGCTCGACATCTTCATTGCCAAGGTCGGGAAAGACGGACGTTATCATCTTTCGCATCCCGGCTATCCGCTCAATTCGCAGGGCGACGATTTCGGCATGACCTTCGAGGGCCCTCACAATAGAGGATTCTTTTCTTCCAATCGAGGTGATGCCAGGGGATACGACCATATCTATTCGTTCGATAATCCCGAAATCGTGCAGACTATCAAAGGCTGGGTTTATGAGATGGGAGGCTATGAACTGCCTGCGGCACAAGTCTACATCGTGGGTGACGATGGCACCAACGAACATCTGAGTGTGCGCAGCGACGGTTCCTTTACTAAGGTGGGCACGCCCGGTGTCACTTACCTCATCATGGCCTCTTGCCGTGGATTCCTTAATCACCAGGAGCAAGTCACTATTCCCGCGCATCCCGGAGAGAGTGCGGAGACGACCTTGCAGTTTGCTCTTGCAAACATTTCTGCTCCTGTGCTGATTGATAACATCTTCTACGACTTCGACAAGGCCACATTGCGCGACACGTCCAAGGTGGCGCTCGACAAGCTCGTGACGTTGCTCAAAGAAAATCCGAACATTACGATTGAATTAAGTGCCCACTGTGACTATAAAGGTTCGGCAGAATACAACAAGCGCCTCTCCCAGCGAAGGGCGGAGAGCGTGGTGAATTATCTTATCGGACATGGCATAGCAGCTGACCGACTGACGCCCGTAGGCTATGGGAAGGAACAGCCCAAGAAGGTGAGCAAGCGGCAGAGTGAACGCTATAAGTTTCTGGCCGAAGGCACTGAGCTCACTCCCGACTTTATCCAGAGTTTGAAAGACAAGAAAGAACAGGAGATATGCAACCAGCTCAACCGACGTACGGAGTTCCGTGTGCTGCGTACCACCTATGGTATGTTCGACGAGAAGGGACATTTGAAGAATCCGCCCAAGCCGAAAAAGGAGACAGTGAAGGAAGAAGACACAATCTATTTTTAATTCATAATTCACAATTCATAATCTAAAATGTATAAAGGGTAAACGGTCGGTGTGAGCATTAAGGATGAAGGTGGCCGCCTGTCCGGTTTTCATGGGTTCTGTCCGGTTT
>JBMNUW010000136.1:0-8690 GCA_050946475.1 Prevotella sp. | reverse complement strand
ATCGCAAATTTATATAACTTCAAGGCTAAATAACTTTAATAAATGATATTAGAATGCAATTTTTTGGTAAAATAACTAAAATAGACTTTTTCCCCTTGGTTAAATGCTATATAACAACCCATGAATGCACCGTTTCTATCCCTCGTTTCCCGGTTGGGTTTCGATCGTGTCACGACTTGGGATACCCATGAACTTGGTTGTCAGAGGTATTGCTATGGAGAGAAATGCAATTCATAACTCAATTTGAATAACGGTCCAACTGTTGATTATTTATAAAAATGTTGATTTCTTCACATAAGCTGTTTAATAAAAAACTATGTGATGAATATGAGGTTAAACTTTGTCAAATAAGAAGGTTGAAGGATACGTTGTCTGCAATTATTTGCTATTTTAGCAAAAGAAACAAGACTAAACTTCGAATTGTCTAACCTTTTTAAAACCAACTAATATGACGAATCTTCCTTCCGTATTTTGGATTGTGCCGGTGGCTTCGGTCGTTGCGCTAGGCATGGCCTGGCATTTCTTCCGCAGTATGATGCGTACTGACGAGGGAACTACTCGGATGCGTGAGATTGCGGCCCATGTTCGCAAGGGAGCTATGGCCTATCTTCGACAACAGTATAAGGTAGTTCTGATTGTCTTCTTGGTATTGGCCGCCGTGTTTGCTTTCATGGCTTATGTTCTCCATGTGCAGAATCCGTGGGTTCCGTTTGCTTTTCTCACTGGCGGTTTCTTCTCGGGTCTCAGTGGTTACTTCGGTATGAAGACCGCAACCTATGCTAGTGCGCGAACAGCCAATGCTGCCAGAAAGAGTCTTGACGGAGGCCTGCGCATAGCTTTCCGGTCGGGAGCCGTCATGGGACTTGTCGTTGTCGGCTTGGGATTGCTCGACATCGCTCTTTGGTTCATTATCCTCAATGCCGTCTATCAAGGTGAGGATGCTGCTCTCATCACCATCACCACTACCATGCTTACATTCGGTATGGGTGCCAGTACGCAGGCCCTCTTTGCCCGCGTGGGAGGCGGCATTTACACGAAGGCGGCTGATGTAGGCGCCGATCTTGTCGGTAAGGTAGAGGCCGACATTCCAGAAGACGATCCCCGAAACCCTGCTACCATTGCTGACAATGTGGGTGACAATGTGGGTGATGTGGCAGGCATGGGTGCAGACCTCTACGAGAGTTATTGTGGCTCCATTCTTTCCACGGCAGCCCTTGGTGCCACTGCCTTCGCCGCAAGTACGGATATGCAGGTGAGAGCTGTCATCGCCCCGATGATTATCGCTGCTGTGGGCATCTTTCTCTCTCTCGTGGGCATTTTCCTTGTCCGGACGAAAGAAGGTGCTACCATGCGCGACCTGTTACGGGCCCTTGGTCGGGGTACCAACACGGCAGCCGTGCTCATCGCGTTGGCATCGTTTGCTATTCTGTATCTTCTTGGCATTGACAACTGGCTGGGACTTTCCTTCTCCGTGTTAAGCGGACTACTGGCTGGTGTGGTCATTGGCCAGGCTACTGAATACTATACTTCTCAAACTTATCGTCCCACGAAAAACATCGCTGAGGCTTCGCGCACGGGAGCTGCCACGGTGATAATCAAGGGCATTGGCACAGGTATGATTTCAACTTGCATTCCCGTGCTTGCCATTTCGGTGGCTATCATGTTGAGCTATCTCTGTGCCAATGGCTTTGATTTGTCGATGAGTGCAACAAGTATTTCTCAGGGACTTTACGGCATCGGCATCGCTGCTGTTGGTATGCTCTCCACTTTAGGCATTACACTCGCTACTGATGCTTACGGTCCGATAGCCGATAATGCAGGAGGAAACGCAGAGATGAGTGAGCTGGGTGAAAGTGTCCGTCAGCGCACAGATGAACTTGATGCTCTCGGCAACACTACTGCCGCTACAGGTAAGGGCTTTGCCATTGGTTCTGCAGCTCTCACCGCTCTGGCCTTGCTGGCATCCTATGTAGAGGAGATAAAGATTGCAATGGTTCGTGCAGAGAAAGGTGGTCGGCAGTTCCTGGATGCTGCCGGGCAAATCTTCGACCCTGCAGAGGCTGACATCACGCAGTTCATGTCCTTCTTTGAGGTAAATCTGATGAACCCGCGAGTGCTTGTCGGAGCCTTTATCGGAGCCATGGCAGCATTTCTTTTCTGCGGCCTTACAATGGGTGCTGTTGGACGTGCTGCAGAGGCAATGGTACAGGAGGTGCGTCGCCAATTCCGTGAAATCAAGGGTATTCTCGAAGGTAAGGCTACGCCGGACTATGGACGTTGTGTGGAGATTTCCACACGTAGTGCCCAGCATGAGATGATAGTGCCCAGTTTGCTGGCCATTCTCATTCCCGTTTTGGTGGGTATGGTACTTGGAGTTGCAGGTGTGATGGGACTGCTATTGGGCGGTCTGGCTGCCGGATTCACCTTGGCCGTATTCATGGCTAATGCCGGAGGCGCCTGGGACAATGCCAAGAAATATGTCGAGCAAGGCAATCTTGGCGGTAAAGGTTCTGCCTGTCACAAGGCCACCATTGTGGGCGACACGGTGGGCGATCCGTTCAAAGATACTTCCGGACCAAGTCTGAACATCCTTATTAAGCTGATGTCGATGGTCAGCATTGTGATGGCGGGTCTCACTGTGGCATGCATTTATTAATTCATAATGCATAATTCATAATTAAATGTGTTATACCAATTAAATGATGGATAATTCATTTACTACCGAGTACATGGATGCGTAGCGGACATGTACCCGGTTATTTTTTGATGACGAAAGATTTTTTATGAATTCCAAGTGCAAGAATTGGGGCGAGCTGAAATTTAGGAGTATAAAATTCATATTATTTCTGATATTTGATACCAATAACAACAAGTTAAGATGATGAAGAGCTCATTCTTTTTGACGGCAGTGGCAGCTTCTTTATTAATGACGGCTTGCCAGACGACTCACAGTACACTTTCTCCTGCAACGATGGAAGGAGAATGGAATATTACGGAAATTGGGAATTCTAAAGTGAACGCTCATCCTTATCCCTACATCGGATTTGACACGGAAAAGGGACGTGTGTACGGCAATTCCGGATGTAACAGACTGATGGGAACCTACACTATGAAAGGAAAGAAAGGACACATTGAATTGTCACAGATGGCATCCACGATGATGGCTTGCGAGAATATGGAACTGGAGCAGAAGGTGCTCAAGGCACTGGACGAGACAGAGAGAATCAGTGCTACTGATGAAGAGCACCTCGTTTTGTCAGGCAAGGACAAGAAGCAACTTGTGAAGCTGGAGAAGCGCTTCCGCATTGTGCCCCTTTCGGAAATCAGAGGAGAATGGCGCATTGTCAGTGTGTTTGGAGAGAAACTTCCCGACATGGAGAGAGACCCGATGGTGAATTTCGATACTGAGAAGATGCGTATCTCCGCTTATGCCGGCTGCAACCGGTTGTCGGCAAGCTTCATTCAAGAAGAGAAATCCAACTCCATCCGCATTCCAAACGTGATGTCTACGCGTATGGCATGCCCTGATATGAAGGCAGAGCAGAACACTATTACTGCCCTTGAGCAAGTTCGCAGTTTCGGCATCTCGAATAAAGGCAATCTGTTGCTTTTCTCAGCCGGCGGCAATCAGGTGATGGAGCTGACAAGATACAAATAAAGTCTTGTCCGCTCTCACACTCTCTTGAAGTAGGAGAGAATGGAGTTCATGAAAGGAGTGATGTCGCGAGGATAGGAACGACCGTCATAACCGATGCGCTGCAGACTTCGGGCGATGTAGAGACGACGTTTGGCCCTGGAGATGGCGACATAGAAAAGACGGGCATCTTCACGAACTTTCTCAGGCAGGTTGCGATTGTAGTAGTTGGGATAGCGGCCGTCGTTGGCGTCGAAGACAATGACATCGTCGAATTCCAGTCCCTTGGCCTTATGCACGGTGGTAACGAAGATACGTTCGTCCACGACGGAAGTGTTGCAAAGGTCAGCCTCCTTCAGTGTGTTCATTTCCACAAGATGACGGTCCATTTGTTGACGCAGACAATGTTCTTCGTCCGTATTTATAAGTTCTGAGGTGATGAAGCGAATGATATAATTCAGCTTTGTCACCTTTTTTATGTATTGTTCTTGACAGAGCGTCTGATGTACATATCGAAGTTCATTCATCATCACAGGCTCGGCATTTAGAGGCTGCAATTCGTAGCATCTGTTGAGAGTGTGGAGATATAGACTTTGATAGACGGCGCGTAGCTTACGCACTTTTCTCTGGGTGGATTCTTCGGCGAGAAAGGCTTTCTGCCGGGGAAGAATTTCCAAAGCCTTACGAAAGCAGTGGTCCACAAGGCTACGGGTGGCATTGACATCGGCATCCGCCAGGTGGGAGTTTTCTCCTTCAAGGTGAAGTACCTCAATCAGATGTTTCAGTTTGTAGACAGTGAGACCCGGCTCCAGCAGACGGGCGAGTTTGAGAGAGTCAAAGCATACGGGATGCTCTTTGCGCCACGACACGTCAGGCAGATAACGTCGCAGATTGTAGTCTATGATGTTGTAGTCGTAGTCGGCATTGTGACCAAGGATCGGGTCTGTTCCCACATAGTCCAGGAATTGTTGCAGGGCCTCTGTGTGAGGAAGCAGCTTCTGATTCTTCCGCTCCTCGATGATGGGGTTGACCACATCGCCCAGCATTCGCGGAATCTCACGGTCGGTTTCGATGTAGACTGAAAATTCAGACCCTGGCACCACCTTTCCTTTCCGCACTTTCACAGCGGCTATCTGCAGAATGTCGTCTTCCGTGACGTCAAGTCCGGTGGTTTCGGTATCGAAAATGACGAGTTCCTGTTCAGCGTAAGTCTCGGCGAAGCATTCTACGTAGGATTTTATCGGATTCTCGGAAAGGAAGTCGGCAGGTGTTAAAGCTCTTACGAACAACTGGCGCACAAACTGACGTGCGCAGGCTTGGGTATCGCAGATACGCAGACTGTGCAAGATGCGTGACCAGGCAATGAAGTTCAGGTCATTGCCGATGACATCGAAATGGGCGAGGAGCAGTTTCACCTCCGGTGTACTGAAGAGGTCTTTGCCAGACACTTTGAAATGGGGGAGCTTGCGTTTGGTCAGCAGTTCGCTCATGCGGTCGGCATCCTTGTTGGCAGTAACGACGATGGCTGTTGTTTCATGTGGCCGGGTATCCTTGATGCTGGCCGCCAACTGAGCTACGTCGGCAAATTCCGCATCCTCATTGTAGCTTTCCATCAGTAACAGCTCGTCGCCTTTCGCCGTTACTTGATTGTCTGGCTGTGGAAGCAATTCGGGAGCAATGCCGAGTTGTTTCTCTGCGTAAGTATTGAAAACGTCGAGCAGATAACTCGGTGAACGATGGTTCACGCCGAGATGATGGATATGCTCCCGGCATCGCTTCCTCAATACGTCGAGCATGTTCAGCTTGGCACCCATGAAGGAGAAAATGGCTTGCTGATAGTCGCCCAGATACATGACGCTTGCCCCTTGTGGCAGCCCCTCTTTGTCGGAATATCCGACGAGGAGATCGAGAATGGCGAACTGCATGGGGTTAAGGTCTTGTACCTCGTCCACCTGCATCCAGGGATAGAAACGGTGGTTGTGAGTGCGCAGGTAGTCGTAGGTGAGAAGCAACAGGTCTTCGAAATCCACGAGATGATTCTGTCGTTTGTATGCCGTGTAGGCATGGGCATAGCGCATCTTGTGGAGCAGATTGTCAATGGAGTGGCGCATGGAAAAGTTGTAGCCGTCCATTCGGGTGGCATCGCTGTAGTAGTCGTTGTGATTGTAGATGTCAATGAGCTTTTCCCTTGTGAACACGCTATTTTCCACCTGGCAGATATAACGTATGGCAGTGATATCCTCGCGGGTGAGACATTCAGGATGAAGCCTGAGCTCCTTTGGATGGTTGTGCTCCAATTGATACATCAACTGCGAGAAGAAGACAATCTGCCGGTAACTTGATAACCGCTGATAGTCCTGTGCCACTTTTTCCTCGTCTTCGTCAAGGTAGCGAGCCAGAATACTGACGGCATCGTCCTCGTCAATGATGGAGGTAGAAGCGCTTACGATGTTGTTTTCGAAAAGAAACTTGGAGCAGAAACGGTGCACATTACCCACATACAGATTGTCGGTCTCCGGGTCGTCGATGTATTCGGTGATGCGTTGCCTCATGCCTCTCGCCGCACGGTTGGTAAAGGTGAGGCAGAGCATGTCTTCATAGGCCATGCCTTTTTCGTGAGCTTTTCGGATTCGCTCTGTGAGAATCTGCGTCTTGCCGCATCCTGGTGGCGCGAGCACGAGATGCAGGCCCTCGTAGGCATCAATCACCACTTGCTGGGTGTGGTCGGGAATCCAGGTCCTGTCTGTTTTGTTAGTAGTATTTTGATTCTTGTAATTTTCTCTTCTTTCGTCAGTCGCATTCATATTCTGATGTTTTTCACAAAAATAGTTTTTTTTGTCGGATTACAGTTCCTCGCGGAGAATAATTTTTTACTTTTGCAGCAATAGAATGAAAAATCCCCGGCCGACCGCAGTCAGAAGGGGATTCAGAGAAAGTAAAGGAAAAATGATAAAAGCATGAAAATCGTGAGAAACCCCTGGCTTCCGCCTCATGGCTTCGATGCCATCAACATCTTAGGAATACTCTTCTGTCGTCGTTCCGCCGTCATTAATGACGAGCTGGTACGTCATGAGCGTATTCACACTTGCCAGATGCGAGAAATGTTGTTTGTGGGTTTCTATCTTTGGTATGTCGTGGAGTGGCTTGTGCGTCTGCCGATGCGGGGCAATGCCTACCGCAACATCAGTTTCGAGCGCGAAGCATACAGCCACGACGCCGACCCCGGTTATCTTCTTCACCGTCATCCTTACGCATGGCTGCATTATCTTCGTCATTCACGATAGAGCCTGTCGTCAACCGCAATAGAAATATTTTCTGACGAGTTCCTCTGTGGCTTCGGCATTGTTGGCAATATCAGCGCGAAGAGTGGTGTCGCCGAAACCTTTCAATTGACTGACGATGCCGTCTATCATCTCCGGTGAGAATACGTCGTGCTCTTCATAAACTTTACGTTGCTTGAGCAGGCAATTGGCTGAAGCCACGCAACTGTCAGGCAGATGGTCGAGTTGTTTCAGTCGGTCTGCATTCTTTTCGTCGTGGATATTCACATCCACGTAAGTGCTTTTTGCCATCTCCAGGGCATTTTCCATTTCGAAACCGTGACGACAAGCCACGCAGACGGCTGCGAGCAACTGATAGACATCGGCGGACCCGTCGGCAGAGCGTATTTCAAAAGTCTGTTTTTGTCCGCCGCGTTCATCCAGAGGTACTTCTTTTTCCAGCGGGTTGGCTGTTGCACTCATGTCAACGCCGGAAGTCCAGCCCAGGGGTACGCGTACGAGAACAGAGCGGTTGCGGTCGCCCCAGCAGACGTTGGTAGGAGCTTCCTGGTGAGGAACGAGACGGAAATAGCTTGTCGGATTTTTGTTGCCAAAGGCTGTAATGCTCGGAGCCAGGTCCATGAGGCCGGCGATGGCACGACGAGCTGTGTCGGTGAGTTTCCCGTTGTCAACGAGCATATTGCGTCCGTCTTTCATCATCCTCATGTGGATATGGAGTCCCGATCCGGCTTTTCCTGCCGTAATTTTGGGAGCGAAAGTCACGTTGAGACCACAGCGGTAGGCTTGGTTGCGGATAATCCACTTGGCGATGGTGAGTTCATCAGCGGCCTGTCTGACAGGTACGGGGAGAAACTCTATTTCATTCTGTTCGTAGAGCAGTCCGTTGTGCTCGAAGCATCCCACTTCTGTGTGACCATATTTAATATGTGCGCCGGTTCTGGCGATATAGAGCATGCACTGTTGGCGGAAGTTTCCCATGCGTGCAAAGGGGGCACTCTCATGATAGCCTTTCTGGTCGGTGCCCTTGAACGTGCTTTCGGCCGCCTGTATCACATAGTATTCCAGTTCGCCCATGGCCTGATATTCCATCCCGGTTACTTCCGTAAATACTTCGGCGGCCTTATGCAGTGTATGCTCGGGCGAAGACTTCATAGGTTTGCCGTCCTTGTCGAAGAAAGAACAGAGCAGACAGAGCGTCGGCGTTTCATTGAAAGGGTCCATGAATGCCGTGGAGAATCGAGGTAAGACATATAGGTCGGAGTTAGAGGCCTGGATGAAAGAGAAGAGACTGGAACCGTCGACACGTTCGCCACAGGTGAGGATAGAACGGAGATAAGGCTCTCCGTCGATGACGAAGTTCAAAGTCTTCAATCGTCCGTCGCCGCCTGGATACATGAAGTTGATTTGTCGGATGTTGTTGTTGATGACATACTGTACGATGTCCTCGCGTGTGAATTCTGATTTTGGTTTCTGAATGGCTGCTACCAACGGGTCAAGGCAGTAAGCCAGCGAGTCTTGTTTCATAGTCCTAAGATTTAAGTTGTTTCAGTTTGCTGAGCCATAAAGACGGCTTGTCATTCTCATTTTGGATTGTATGGCAAAGTTAGGAAAAATAATTTGGAATAGCTATGTTTCTCCAAAATATTTTTCTTTCCCTGTGAAAAGAACTTTACACGATACTTTACATTGTCTTTTGGCAGATAAAATTTCATTGTCCTGCGACAGGACACTCTCTTCGGTCGAGTCGTTAAAGTACGGGGCGTATATCATGAAAT